>JAWXBN010000001.1 GCA_034440155.1 Verrucomicrobiota bacterium
AATGAAGCCATGACCGCCCGCGGCAAAGCCATCAGTCTCGTCGAGAAAAAGGCGGCAGAATTAATGAAAAGCAAATAACAGTCCCTAGCGAATCGTCTTTTGATCATCTGCCCGCTATACAGTCAGAGGAAATCTGTGTCAATCTGCGTTAATCTGCGGTTAAAAACTTCTGAGAGTGTCTTTCCGAAGACTGCCTGTATCTGTGGATAAAAATCCCCGCTGTGATATAATTTTCTCGCCTGACAGCTTGGCAAGTCCCAGCACGGACAATCGGAAGATTGTCCCTGCAGTTGCGAGGAGCAAATTGCTCCACAGATGGCAATGGGCCTAGGTCTCCTTACACACTCGCTCGACAGGCTTTCCCTTAGTGGTGAAAATTTGATCCACACTGGAAAAGGGGGGATGTGGGGGGGGGAGTAAGTGGTGGTCGGTACTGGGTTCGAACCAGTGACCTCCTGCGTGTGAAGCAGGCGCTCTACCACTAAGCTAACCGACCGGAGAGGAGAGATTATTCATTTCCCTGTGGATAATGCAAGTCTTTGATGAGATGCGAAAATCATTGGGTCAATAGGTAATATTTTACCCCCTAATTTATACTATTATCATATATTGACTCTTGAAAATCGGTAGCTATAGTAAATAAATAAATTAAGTTGGTATTAAAAATATCCTTAATGTTTTTTAGACTAGGAACAATATGATTCTCCTTGTTGAAGATAATATAGAGACACTCAGACTTTTTTCCCATGTCCTTCGCGACTTGGGTTACGCTGTACTTGAGGCAGAGCACGGCGGAATCGCCCTTCAGATTATTCAGGAAAAACATAAATCTATCGATCTGCTTGTCACTGACATTAAAATGCCGGAAGTAGATGGTATTACTTTAGTTGAAAACCTTCGCAAACTCGACCCCACCATCCCGGTGATCGTCATGAGCGCTTATCTCAATGAAGAAAATAGCCAGAAACTTAAAAAACTCGGCATTAATAATATTTTAGAAAAACCTTTCCGAATCAAAGACCTTGAGAGTGCGATTAACGAGCTCAACGTGGAAAAGTCCCCGCTTGCCGTTAAAGTCTCACGCCCTTAATTAGAGAGTCGTATCCTTGCCGAATCCGCATGGGCTTCCAGTCCTTCAGCCATAGCGATGGCTTGAATGGATGCTGCCGATTTCCTGAGGGATTCTTTGTTATACTCGACAAAGCTGGTCCTCCGGTAAAACCCAGAAACAGTGAGCCCAGAAAAACTCGCAGCCGATCCCCCCGTAGGCAGCACATGGCTGGGGCCAGCCACATAATCCCCGACAGCTTCAGGAGTGTATTTTCCGATAAAAATAGCACCCGCCCGAGTAATCTTTAAAGCGATCCCGTTTGGATTCTTTGCCTGGACCTCGAGATGTTCGGGCGCCAAGCGGTTGACGATTGTTATCCCCTCCTGCATGTCAGGGACGACAATAAAATAAACATTCTTCTTCATCGCTTTTTTGGTGAATTCCCGGCGGCTATGACTCTCGGAGAATTTACAAAGCTCGAGCATGGCACACAACGCGGTTAATTTACTGGTGGTCACCAGAAAAGCCCGCTCATGGCCGGAACCGTGTTCAATCTGGGCTAAGAGGTCAATGGCGATATGTTTCGGGTCTGCTGAGCGGTCGGATAAAATGACCACTTCACTCGGGCCTGCCACCATGTCCAAGTCCACATATCCATAAAGCAGACGTTTTGCTGTCGTCACATAGGCATTACCCGGACCCACGATTTTTTGAACGGGCTTGATTGTTTTTGTCCCGAAAGCCATTGCTGCGATGGCTTGGGCACCACCGACCATATAAATCTCCGTTGCACCTGCGAGCTCCGCTGCATACTGGAGTGCTGTATGCAGTTTTCCATCACGTCCAGCCGGAGAGCACACGACGATTTCTTTCACCCCGGCTTCTTTTGCCAGTGTAATCGTCATCAAACAAGTCGACACCAAAGGAGCGGTCCCGCCCGGGATATAGACGCCTACGCGATCGTAGGGGAAAAATTTCTCACCGACAAACCCGCCATGACTATTTTTCGAGCACCAATCCTTAGGATGCCCGTGCGCCGCAAATTGTTTCACATTCCTCAGGGCGTCCTTCAAAGCTTTCTTTAATTCCGGTGCAATTTGTTTCTCATCGATCTCTCCAACCACTCGGAATCCCGCCGCGGATTTAAGTTTAAACTTATCAAAGGCCAGGGCGAATTTCAGCAGGGCTTTATCCCCGTCTTTCCTGACTTCATCAAGTATCCCTTGGACAGATTTCTCGATGGAGTAGTCATAAAGCTCCCGTGTACAGATGGAGTCGATGACTTGGGTGAAATTTTTTTGCCTGTAATCAATTAAACGCATGCTGCGGAGAATACCTTCTTGGGCATGAACATCAACCCCCTTCTTCCAAGTCCACTCCCATTCATAACAATGGGAATAACCTTGCCCCTACCAGTAGATATAACGGGTGAAGAGTTTCTGCTCAAAATCAGTCAGGAAGGCTAAATTCTCCACCAGATAAAGGTTATCATTGGCATCGATCAACATTTTGCCTGTCTCACCGTAATCGGTCCCTTTTTCCGCCTGCCATTTCATCAGGAATTGCCGTGGTCCCTTGTCCGTTTCGACATCAAACTCCAGATACCCGTGCTCCATTTTGATATGATAAATGCGTTTAATACGCGGAACAAAATATTGTTTATCGATCAAAGCCAGAAGGGCAAGATACTCACTTCTACCTTCCTTCTCTGAACTTTCTTTCCCCCTATCCTGAAAGGATTCCCATCATATAGCTCGGGGTTAGGAAGCCTTCCCTCGCGACCTACTCTGGGGAATTTAAATCCGGCGATCTACCCTGAAAGGATTGTGTCCGTGTCTATGTGTGTGTGCAGATTTCCCACGTTCGGCTAAGATTCAACTCCTTCGGGGCAAGATCGTGGAGGGGACATAGTAAACCCAAGGTGTCGGGGCGACCATTGGGCTATATAACGCAGTCCCGTGAGGATAGAGGAAGAAAGTCGAAAGTCTCAATTTGTAAGATGAATATATGAGTGATTTTTATCCACAGATTCCACAGGGGCCGCGAAGTCTTTTTTGGAAGGGAGCAATTTGTCTTAAATATTCTCAAAACGCGACCTGATCCATCCGATAAAATCCCTTACGACACAACGGATCATAAATGACTGTTTTAATTTATTAATGCCCCCCGAAATCATACGACCACAATTCTCAAATCTAATAGGATCAGAATGAAGGTTCTAGCGGCTCTGAAAGCGGGGACAGAGGACGTTTCCGTATCCGGCTTTCCCGTAGAGAGGGAGATTTCTCTTACTCGGATAATCCTGTATGAAGACCTGTTCTTTACGTATATCAGTCCAGCAGAAAGCTATCTATGAACAATTTGTTGTAAAGATGATTATTTGCTAACTTCATATTCCGACTGCCTATTTGGAGGCGTATTTGACGAAATTTTCTAAAAGTAAAAGCCCGGTTTTCTGGCTTTTCTCCGGATGAAATTGTGTCGCGAAGATATTATCCTTCCAGATAATCGACGGGTAATCCTGCCCGTAAACCGTTTCAGCCGCCACCACACGATCATCCGAGGGGAAAACGGCATAAGAGTGGACAAAATAAAAGAAAGATTGGTCGGGGATCCCTGTCAGAATAGGGCAGCCGGTTTTTTTAATCCCGATAGTATTCCATCCGATTTGGGGAATTTTCATGTCCATGACATTGAGTAATTTCACATCACCGGGGATTAATCCCAGCCCCCGATGCTCCCCGTTTTCAAAGCCACGCTCAAAGAGCATCTGGAGCCCGACACAAATCCCGAGGAATGGCCGACCCGACTTTGCAAAAGTCACCACAGCCTCCTCAAGCCCGCGTCCGCGCAAATTGCTCATACAATCACCAAATGCCCCCACGCCCGGAAGCACTGCCGCATCGGCCTGGAGTAACTCCTCGGCGGTTCGCGCCATGACCACATCCGCTCCCACTTTTTCGAGGGCTCGACGGGCGCTGCGCAAATTACCTATATCGTAATCAATCAATGCAATCATTTGTTTCCCGTTATTTGGATAATGTCCCTTTGGTGCTCGGAACGACTCCTTTGAGCCTTGGATCCCTCATTTTAGCCTCATCGACCGCCCGCGCAAAGGCCTTGAAAAGTGATTCCACAATATGATGGGGTTCTTCCCCGTATAAGAGCTGAAGGTGCAAATTGCACCGGGCTGTCGATGAAAAGGCGTAAAAGAATTCTTTTACGAGTCCGAAACGGAAGGCACTGGACATATCTTGATTCTTTTCTGAAACCGAAATTTTTTTCTGGGAATAACGGTCCATGCCACGCATCACCAGATAGGGGCGCCCGCAGAAATCGATGACACAACGGCTCAAACATTCATCCATGGGCAGATACGCTTCACCAAAAAGCGGATTCTTCGGGTGGAACCCCGTGCCATAACGTTTTAACCCCTTCTTGTCGCCGAGGGCGATTTCGAAGGCTGTGCCCAAGACCAGTCCGGTGTCCTCGACCGTGTGATGGGCGTCGATATGGAGATCACCTTTGCAATTGATTTCTAGGTCGCATTTCGAGTGTTTAGAGAAACTCACGAGCATATGATCAAAAAAACCAATACCCGTATGAACTTTTGATTTTCCTGTACCGTCAAGGTCGAGCTTGACCTTGATCGCTGTCTCGGAGGTATTCCGTTCTACTGTCGCTACCCGCTTGATTTGTGTTTTAGCCATTGTTCCTCACAATAAAGCAAATTGCGCGGGGGAACTCAAGAGTGGGTTCCCGAAGATCAAAAAAAAGGCTTCCCCGCACCTAAGGGGAAGCCCTAAAAACCTGATATAATTTGTTTCCCCTAGCTTAAGCGCGGACTTTTTCCATGACAGCCCTGAGGTTCTGCTTGGTGTACTTGGCGTAAAGCAGTACCACTGGGGAACAGATGTAGATCGAAGAAAATGTCCCGACAATAACCCCGATCCCGAAGGTAAAAGCAAAATCCTTTAAGGGGCCGCTACCGAAGATATAGAGGGCGAGTGTCGCCAAGAATGTCGTCCCCGATGTGAGGATCGTACGGCTCATCGTCTGGTTAATCGACATATTCATGAGTTGCTTGAGGTCCATCGTAGGATAAAGCTTGAGATTCTCACGGACACGGTCAAAGACAACAACCGTATCATTCACCGAGAAACCGATGATCGTCAGGATCGCCGCGATAATCGGAGCTGAGAACTCAAAACCACAGAGCATGAATACCGCCAAGGTAATCAATACATCGTGTGCAGTGCCCACCACGGTTCCCAAGGCAAAGGGGAATTCAAAACGAATAGTGATGTAAAGGAGGATGCCCAGCAAACCAATGATACAAGAGAAGAGCCCTGTCAATAAAATCTCTTGCCCCACCATGGGCCCGACTTTTTCTTGGTTATAGGTGGTAAACCCTGCGTCGGGGAAAGATTGAATCAATGTTTTTTCAGCATCGAGACCTTCATCAAACTTTGTACGGACCTGGAGGAAATTCTCCCCTAACACATTGTCTTTTTGATATTGTGATGTGGTATCTTTGATTCCCGCTTGCTCTAGCACATCACGCACTTTATTAAGGGGCACTTCGTTCTTTGCCTTTAATACAATGGTATCTCCGCCTTTGAAATCGATTCCCCACACATCGTCGCCACGGTGGATACCCCAGGCGAATCCGACACCTATAATTACCACTGTAATCAGGAACATGAATTTCTGAGCCCCGAGGAAATTGATATTTGAGTTATTCTTGATCAGGTGAAGCATCGGCAGCTTTTTGAGCCAACCCACGTGCGTCAGGAAATCAATAATCGTCCGTGTGACAAAAAGGGCTGTGAATAAACTGACGCACAATCCCATCGCCAATGTAACACCGAAGCCCTTGATCGCCCCAGTACCAAAAATAATAAGGATCGCCGCAGTCAAAAGGGTGGTCACGTGGGCATCCACAATCGTCCAAAAAGCCCGTCCATAACCCGCAGCAATCGCCGCCTTAAAGGTCCTTCCGTGGGCTAGCTCCTCCCTGATCCTTTCAAAGATCAGGACATTTGCATCCACTGCCATACCCAGGACCAAAACGATACCGGCAATCCCGGGCAGGGTCATGCTGGCATCAAAAATCACCATTAACCCGACCAACAGGATCAAATTTAAAATCAGCGCGACATCAGCGATCAATCCACCGATGGTATAATAAATCAGCATGAAGAGCACAATCCCGATGGTGGCCCAAAGTGAGGCATGAATCCCCTGCTGGATGGAATCGGCAGCTAGGGAAGGTCCGACATTACGTTCAGCCAAGATTTTGACGGGATTCTCTAAAGGATTTTCCAGTACACTGGAGAGTTCCTGCGCTTCTTGGGGGGTGAAACTGCCTGAGATTTCGCAACGTCCACCTAAAATCGCCGAGCGGATCACCGGGGCTGATTTGACTTCACCGTCCATAATGATGGCCAGTCTCTCACCGATATTCTGCTCGGTCACAGTCCCGAAAATCTTTGTTCCATCCTCGTTCATTTCAATGACGACCACGGATTGTCCCACTTGGTCAAAGCTATGGGTGGCGCGTGTCACGTATTTACCGCTCATCTCAGGACGTAGCTTGACGACGTAAGGTCTTTGCACCTTATGAACGGGTTCGTTTGGTTTGGCGACGATTTCGTCCCCGTAAAGAATTTCATATCCGGCTGGAAGCGCACGCCCCTGTTGTTTGGCTTCAAAAATCTCTTCATTTTTCGGATGTACAAGGCGGAATTCCAGTTTGGCTACCCTTTCAAGGCTTTGGCGGGCGGAGACTTTTTGTTCGTCTGAGATACCCGGGATTTGAACCAAGATACGGTCATCCCCGACTTTTTGGATCACCGGCTCCAAGATACCATCAGGGTCGATACGTTTTCTAATAATCCGGATCACCTCATCCATGGCCGTGGATTTCTGGTAACTGTCCATTTCTTGTGTGTCCACACCGATCAAGAAGGAGGATCCCCCACTGAGATCCAAGCCCAAGCGCAATTTACCATGCTCGATAATTTTCCCATCAGGGCCTTTTTTATCAAAAGGGGGAACTAAATAGACTAAGGCGACAATTGTAACGAATATAATAACCGCAAAACGGAGGATGAGACTTTTTACCATAGAATTAAGGGTTCTTTCCTAAATCAATCTTTGTTATCGGGGGAAGCAGATTCTGAAGCGTCTTTATCCTTATTCATGATGATTCCCACTGCCGAACGCTGAATATTGATTTTTACATTATCGGCGATTTTAACGGTAATCATGTCATCTTTCACATTTGAAACAGTCGCATAAATACCGCCTGTCGTGATAATTTTATCCCCAGTCTTGAGTCCTTTCTGCATATTATCGACTATCTTTTGTTTCTTCATCTGCGGACGAATCAGAAGAAAATAGAAAATGACGAACATCAAGACAAAAGGCAGAAACTGCATCCATCCGGGTTCTGTTGACTCTGTCCCTGGCTGTGCAGGGGATGCCATGGCGATAAAAATATCTAAAAATAAGTGCTGCATAATAGTTATACCTCTTTGTGTTTTTTGTATCCTGAGACAAATTGCTCCCGGAACTGGTTAAAAGTCCCGAATGCAATCTGTGTGCGTATATCGCGCATGAGCTGCAAATAAAAATGCAAATTGTGCAAAGTGACAAGCCTTAAACCGAGGATTTCTTCGACATTGACCAAGTGCCGGATGTAAGCCCGGCTGAAATTTTGGCAGGCATAACACTGGCAGCCCTCCTCGATGGCACCCGCATCCTCTTTAAAAATCGCATTCCTCAGATTAAGCGT
Source organism: Verrucomicrobiota bacterium (assembly GCA_034440155.1). NCBI lineage: Bacteria > Pseudomonadati > Verrucomicrobiota > Verrucomicrobiota bacterium. The sequence continues at coordinate 7,851 of JAWXBN010000001.1, forward strand.
TCCTGTCCGGGTAAAGGCCGTGCCATTACGTGCCACACGGGTCGGGAGGACGCAGTCGAACATGTCCACACCCCGTGCGACCATCTCGACAATCTGGGGTGGAGTCCCCAGTCCCATCGCATAACGTGCTTTGTCCTCGGGTAAATATGGCTCACTTTCCTCGACAGCTTTCATCATTTCCACTTCCGTCTCGCCTACACTCACCCCACCCACGGCATACCCGTCGAAATCCATCTTCACAAGCTCTTCCGCAGAACGCCTCCTCAAATCTGCGTAAACCGAACCTTGGACAATGCCGAAAAGCATTTGGCGTTTTGGTTTGCCGGGCTCTTTGACGCAAAGGGTGTCATGGTATTCCTTACATTCCTTGGCCCAACGGAGGGTGACGTCCAAGGACTTTGCCGCATAATCAAAATCACAAGGATAAGGGGGACATTCATCAAAGGCCATGGCTATATTACCGCCGAGCTGCCATTGAATGTCCATGGCTTCCTTTGGTCCGAGGAAAAACTCCGTCCCGTCCACGTGCGACTGGAAACGGACCCCGTGTTTTTCGATCTTGCGCAATTTGCTCAAGGAAAATACTTGGAATCCCCCGCTATCGGTCAGCACGGGCCCTGTCCAGGAGGAAAACCCGTGGATCCCGCCAAATTGATTCATGATTTTCATTCCGGGACGGATCATCAGGTGATAAGTATTCCCGAGGATAATTTGTGCTCCGAGCTCATGGAGCTCCCGTGGACTCACCGCCTTCACGGTCGCCTGGGTGCCTACCGGCATGAATATGGGTGTCTCGATGACCCCGTGGGTCGTGAGTAATTTTCCCAAGCGGGCTTTTGAGGAAGTATCCTTTTTAATCAATTCAAACATGTGAAGGGCGCACTATGCCCAAAGGACGCTCCCGCGTCAAAACAGAAGTCACACCAGAGACCTGTGACTTTCAAAAATAAGACTTGAAGTATGTCAATATCTGACCGAGCCATTTCATCACGAGAGCCCCGCTGTACCCGATCAGCGCGAAGAAAACAAGATTGACCAAAAAAAGAATGCTTCCGGCAACAACCATATAACCGTCATCTTCCAGCAAGGCCATTGACAGGAGAAGAATGACGACCGCCGGGAGAATATTCGTCAGCGGAATCGGAAGCGGAAGCATTAATAAGGCCCCACAGACACAAATCATCGCCCCGCTCAGACAATCCACAAATTTATTCTTTGACAAAAATAATAATCGGGGGCGGGCGAGATATTCGAGTTTCTTGATCAAATGCCCCGTCGTCTTCAAGAAAAGAGGGAAAAAGGTATGAGGGAGTTTCACGTCCAGTAAACGCTTTGGCAACCAAGGCTTTTGCCCCAGACTCAAGCGGAACCCGATGATGGCGATAATCGTTCCCAAAATCGATGATAACCCCGGAATCGGGAATGGTGCACAGAAAGGAATGCTGAGGATGATGAGTAAAAGGGTGTAAGTCCTCCCCTGCATCACTTCCAAAATCTCTCCCAGTGACACTGCCTTTTGATCAAAACGCTCCACCAACTGCGCTACTTGCACTGATAACTTTATCTTTTCTGTGTCCGCGATATCGCGATCAGGGATAATATGGATCATAAATATTGATTTGCCGAGACTTCCATCTATATAAGTCCTGACTATTAATAAAGGATTATCTCTAGGAGTTGCATAATATTATGGAATACATCAAAGAATTTCTCGATATCTTTTTACACTTGGACAAACATCTTGAGGTTTTGGTCCAACAATATGGGCTTTGGACGTATGCGATTCTTTTTCTCATCGTCTTCTGTGAGACTGGTCTGGTCGTCACCCCTTTCCTCCCGGGAGACTCCCTCCTTTTTGCAGCCGGCTACCTCGCCTCCATCGGCCATGAAAATGGTGGCGGGCTCAATATTAACTGGATGATCCTCCTCCTCATTATTGCGGCTATCCTCGGCGATGCGGTTAATTACGCGATTGGATATTTTATCGGACCGAAAATTTTCAACAAAGAAAAGTCATTCTTCTTCAGGAAAGATTACATAGATAAAACCCATGCCTTCTACGAAAAATACGGGGGGAAAACCATTATCATCGCCCGTTTTATTCCCATCATCCGCACCTTCGCCCCTTTTGTGGCCGGTATCGGGAAGATGAGTTATACAAAATTCGCCGCCTACAACGTGGTCGGGGCCGTGATCTGGGTTGTCCTCCTGAGTTATGCTGGGTATTTCTTTGGACAGATGGAGATTGTGAAAAAGAACTTTGAGGTCGTTATCCTCGCCATCATTTTCCTCTCGATCCTACCTGCTGTTATCGAGATTTTGAGAGCCAAGCTTTCACAGAAAAAATAAGTATCCGCCACGAGGACATCTGAAAGAATCAGCCTGTGCCCAAATGTCGGGCACCTGATTTTAGTGTGCCTCTTTACTTTTGTCTGGGAAAAGCACTGATAAGATTGTCGCCGCCGCAAGAATCCCCAAGACCACTGTGAGCGAGACAAGTGGATCAATTTTAATCGATTTGCGCGCAGCCAGTCCTAAAACATCCAAATACGGGGGTAGACTTAAAAGCATTAGTTTCACCCCGACAAAACCCAAGATAAGGATCAAAGCCGGTTTTAGAAAACGGAATTTCCCGATCAATGCAGCCAAACAGAAATACAAGGCGCGCAAGCCTAGGATCGCAAAGATATTACTGGTAAATACAATAAAAGGGTCCGGGGTAATGGCAAAGATAGCCGGGATCGAGTCTACGGCAAAAACCAAGTCCGTAATTTCAACCATGATCAAGGCCAGAAAAAGGGGTGTCATTGCACTTTTGACACTTAGCGAACCGGATGGTGCCGGATCCATGACTTCTTTTCCACTGGCTGGATCGATGGAATATGTCGGGGCCATCGTGCGGCGGGTGAAAAATTTCTGCCCCTCGTAAAAGGGCCGTACGGGATAAAGTTTTTTAACAAGCTTTACAATCGGGTTCTGTGATGGATCACTATGGCTTTGGATCAAAGCCATCTTAATGGCAGTCAAAATGAGGAATGCCCCGAAGATGATGAGAATCCATTGGTAAGCCATTATTAACTCTCCCCCGATTCCAATCATCGCGCCTCTCATGATGAGTGCCCCGATAATGCCCCAGAAAAGAACCCGGTGCTGGTATTTGGCCGGAATGGCAAAATAACCAAAAATCATGGCAATCACAAAAATATTATCCATCGCCAGTGACTTCTCGACCACATAACCGGTCAAATACTGGATAGCC
>JAWXBN010000002.1 GCA_034440155.1 Verrucomicrobiota bacterium
GATGAGGATTATCAACTCCAACTTGAGTACCAAAAGATATTTTCGAATCGTTCGCCTGAATGGATTAAGGAAATCAACCGATATTTCCAGTCCAATGAGAGCATGATCGAAGACAAAGAAAAAATTTTAGGACTGGCTAAATCATTATCTGAAATCTCGAGTAATGCCTCCCTTGCCGGATTTATCCGCCCTTCACGTCTCGCGGGCATCACCGAGAAAGTCCTCCTTGATGTCGCCATGGGAACGATTAGACCAAATCTCTCCCTTCAAAGAACCATTTATCAGGCCATTGAAACAATCACCGTCCTACTGAAAATCAAAAGTGACTTAAATACCGGTATCTTCCTGCCATCGATCCTGGCCGTCGATGATGATGCCTTGAGCCGGAGCCTCATCCATGCCACTGTCCAGAAAGTCGATCTAAATGCCCTCGTCGTGGCCGATGCCCAAGTAGCCATCGAACTTCTCGAAGAAAATGATTTTAGCCTGATCCTCTTGGATATCATGATGCCAGGAATAAGAGGCGACGACCTCTGCCGTCGTATCCGCAAAATCCACAGGCATATTCTCACTCCCGTCATATTTATCACCGGAGTGAATAATTTCGTGGCCTGCACAAAAATCCTGGCTTCTGGCGGCAATGACTTGGTATGCAAACCTTTCTCGCCATTTGAACTCTCCTTGAAAATCATGATCTATGTCTTGCAATATGAATTCCGCGATATATTTGAGGCCGAGAATCAAGCCAAGAAAAAGGCCTTGATAAAACCCTACAGCGATAATAATCCCTCTTCATTTTAATTATCACAATCTACAATCTTGAGATCATCCCCTTGTCTGGAAAACGGGGAAATTTCACAAAAATGTGGATGGAGTTACTTTGCCGAACGTCGATTTTCTACCCAGTCGATGATTTTTTCGGGGGTGGATTCATTGAGCCAGGCTACCATAAGGAATTCCGCTGGATGGATATCGTTTTCTTTGAAGAACCGGCGGTCTCCGCCGCAACCATACATGAGTTCAGGATCCATTTCCCCACGGAGTTTGGCAAAGGCTTTCGGCATGATCCGGGCTAACCAAACGATTCCTCGGGTTTCTTCGGTCTTTGGAGGAAGGTCTGAAGGGTGAACACGTTTGGTGCTCCGAACCCCCTTTTGCACTTCGAGAAAATAGGAGCGGCGGAGATGATGAACCATCAAGAAAGTCGCTAAATCAGGCTCTTTACCAGAGTGATAATCTTCAGCAAAATCAAAAACTTCACGGGCGCTCACGCCGATTGAATCTAAAAAAACAATTTGTTCAGGCGAAAAAAAAGTATCCGCATCACGGTTACCAGCGGCATAGGTTTCGACCGCTTTATTCCAGACTATCTCGAGATCTTTTTGGTAATCATAATTTTTCATAACCCGAAATTGAGTTAAAACCATGCATTTGTCAAAACGTAGATAGGTTCATTTCCAGCCGCGCACTTAGAGCTTGGGCACAATTCCAGCTGCCGTGAAATAAATAGAGACATCTTTAACCCCACAACCAAAGCCCTCTAATGCCTCACGATAAGCGGTTAACTGGCTCCGATAATAATCCGTGGCCTGGTCAATCTCTTGGCCGACAGGCACCCTCCCTCCAAAATAATCTGTTTTCCAGTCAATCAAATGGACTCCCCCGGTCTCGTCCAGCCAGACAAGATCGATAATCCCGTCCTGCAACCCCTTTTGTCCGATCAAACGACTAAAGGGTATCTCCGGAGCCACGATACTTTTAGGTGAGCACAATTGTTTAAAGAGTTCACAGCCCATAAAGAGGTCGAGCTCCCGCTCCGCACGTTTCTTCAATAATCCCCCTTCACCGATTACAGCTAATCGCTCATCCCTGTAACGAGTAATTTGCTCTGCATCCTTTTTCCATGGAAAAAACTGCATGGTCACATGCCACCAATTTCCATATTCTAAAGCCAGTTTACCTGCGTTGGGGTCAATGGGGATTTCTGACTTACGCTCAGGGGTCTTTTCCTCATGGGTACTCGGGAGCAATTTGCCCGGGATATTCCCCGCAAATTGTTTCACACGCTCAAAATCTTCTTCTGTAAAAAGGGAGGGTATAGATTTATCGACAGCAACGACGGGCATATCTTTTTCCCCATCCGGACTATCTGAAGACAGATCAGGAGAAAATTGCGCGGAATAAGCCTGCGCGAGGGAGATTCTGACCGGTTTAGGATCTTTACGCGGTGCCATTTAACTGATCCTCCCGGTTAATATATCAGTGATACTGACTCCTTGATTTTGTTTCAAAAGTTTTACGAGGGCAGAATCATCGACGAGCACCAGTGTATTCCTCGCCCTGGTCAAGGCCACATAGGTCAGGCGTTCCAGCTCCTTCCTGAACCGTGTGTCCGGGTCACTACCGGAATCCACCCCGCTCTCCCGACTGATCAATCGGACGGGACCGGAAACACTGGCTTGGATTTCTGGATAAATATTATTTCTCTGGCCCACTCCACGCCCTAGAAGCGGCATCACCACAGCATCCCATTCTAAGCCCTTTGACATGTGCATACTATAAAGCTGGATGGCTTCTTTATTTTTCTCCTCTTCAGCGACCCGCTCATCGCTGGGATTCATGAGCTGGTCAATAAACTCTTCCAGCCCCATTCCTTGAGCAGCGGCTTCATTGGCACTGAGCCGGATCTTTTTCCAATGATCAACCTGTGCCCGCCCGGAAGGTAAAACCGCCAAGCGCTGCGCAAGTTGCACTCCTTCACTGAGCTTTTCAAAAAGAGTCGCGGGGGCTTCGTTTTGAATCTCCTGCCTGATCCGGAGCAATTTGCGTACGGCATCCGATAATGAACTCCCTCCCTCTTCTCCTCTATCCAGCAATGACCCCTTGCCTCCACCCTTTTTGATTTGCAAATATATCTCTTCATCAGAAATGGCAAAAACTTCCCGGAGTATTCCGGCCAGTTCATATTCATCATCAGGGCGTAGAACCCATTTCAGCAAAGCCACTGACCAACGCAAGGCGGGCTGGAGCACCCATTTCTCACGACCGGAAGCTAGCTGACAGGACATGCCGATTTCCTCAAACGCCTGAGCAAATGCGGAGAACCAATTATTCCGTGGCAAAAGAAGAGCCACCTCACTCCAAGACCTCGCCCTGAGTCTTTTGATGCCCGACTCCTTGATCCACGCCGCTATTTTCCTCGCCTCATAGAGCCCGAGCACTTCGGTCGTTATTTTTTCAGGTAATACCTCGTCGGCTACGAGTCCATGGCAATATACCTGTGCCTGTGAGGCACCATCTTTGGGTTCGAGCGGGGTAAAGGAGGCCTGACCATCTTTCCCATCGAGAATCCGGACAAATGCTTCATTCACAAAATCAATGACTGCTTTGCCGCAACGAAAAGTCACCGTGAATTTTAATTCCGCACCACTGCGTGAAGCATCCGTCAGTAATCCATGGTAACGGCGGTAGGTATCCAGGCTGGAACGCTGGCTGTAGATGAGTTGCTGCATGTCCCCGACCATGCAAAAACGTCCGCCTCCGGGGAATCCCTCCGCACACACCAAGAGAGAGTCAATCGGGGCCTCCACAGGGCGCACCGACTGGATGAGAAGCTCGAATTGTCTCGGGTCCGTATCCTGAGCTTCATCCAGCAGTATAGAATATCCTTCATTCCGGACGACTCGTGCAGCCTCAATATCTTGAAAAATCCTCAAAGCCCCGTTGATTTGATCTTGGAAAGTAAGTTTGCCATTGTCCCAGCGCCATTGTTCAAATTGCGCCGCCATCTCCATGGCCAAAACTAAGGTCGCACGTTCTTTGGTTTCATTTGGTAGGCTCAGGGCTTTCTGATAGGCCTCGAAAAATTCCGCCCCCCCCCCGGTCTTTCCAGGTTTAGGCACCTGTACAAATGGAATATCAGAGTCATTCCACTGGAGACAAAACTCGCACCAGACGGAACGCCTCTTATTAATGGTCTCGAGTGACCTGGCATTACTGTGATCAAATGTATCCAGGCAATTCCTGTCTAATTGCGGAAATGAGGGTATCGCCTCGGTCAGCGGATACTTCTTTAAATATTCGGCCCAATCAATATTGGCTTTGGCACATTTGACGGCAAGCTCCGCCACAGTGTCAAAGTCGCTCACCCGGTAAAGGGTCTTTCTTTTGCCCGGTTCAATCATGCTTTTTACCCGGTGCAGGTCGCTGAGGAATCCCGACCAAAACGTCTCGACACCTCCCAGCTCACTTTCACTCACTGATAAACCCACGAGGAATCCGAAACGTTGCATCAGCATCACGCAAAAACTATGGATTGTCCCGAAGAATGCCTGATTGATCCGGTTCACATCTTCCAGCCCAGCCTTTTGCGAGGCGACTTGATCGAGGATATTCAGGCGCGCCCGTTGGCGGAGTTCCTCCGCGGCTTTTACCGTGTAAGTGACGACGATCAACTGTTTCATCTTTGCTTGGAATTCCGGGTTCAAGGCAAATGAAACGATCCTGTCGATAATCGCCGTCGTTTTCCCCGCACCAGCGGAAGCTTGTACGGAAAAATTCGTCGATAGATCGGAGATGAACCGGTCCCTTTGGGCTTGGTCGGCGGGAGGAATACTATTCATCTGCCCCCTCCTCTTCTTCACTCGTCCCGAAAGTTTTATCCCAACGTTTTTTTAAGATCGCCTTCTCCACGGGTAAACAGGCTGTGGGTAACTCCGCAGGAATCCCAAAGTCCTCGTCCATGACTTCTAATTGTCCGAAAATGCCCTTCATCTGGACTGATTCCAGCACTTTGAATAAGGAGCCCGCTTTTTGCTCCACCTCCAGCATGGAGTTATCCGGGCCCTCCCCGAAAAAGGGGTTATAAACAGACCAGCTCATAGTGCCATCTTTTTGTTCTTGGTGGTAGAATAACCCGTAGAGGGCGACCTGGAGATAATCCCCTGATTTCAGGAGGCTAGCATTTCTAGCATTCCCGAAGGATGTCTGGCTGGTGGAGGTTTTAAAGTCGATGACTTGAAGAGTCTGACTGGCGACCGGATCAGCCGTATCGGAAATCAAAAGGTCTGTTTTTCCGTAGGACTTTAGCTGCGCATTTTGCACAGTAACGGTGATGAGCTGCGAACGGGAACCTTTCTTGATTTCCGAACCGAAATATTTCCCTGCTAAAAGTGATTCCAAGGTTTTCAAAGTCCGTGAGGCAGCCCATTCGAGCCGGGTAAGTTCATATTCCCACTGGACCGGAAAAGTCACGCCTCCGTCTTCATAAGATTTCCTAAGCCGCTCTAATGTTTGACGGGCAGATGCCCCCACGGCATTTGGATCGATCCTGCGCAATTTGCGCAGGGCGAGGGCCTCATCACTGGAAACAGCGAGGATTTGTTGAATCCAAGCATGGTAGAGGCTACCACGGAAAAGAGGGAGGCCACTATCCAGATCGAAGGCTTTCCCCATAACCTTCAGTCCCAGCCATTGATACCACATTTTTGCCGGGGTCTGCCGGACTGCCTGCCAATCCTTTGCACTGAATACCACCATTTCCTCGGGACACTCCCGGAGTGCATAGGAGTATTCGTCAAAGGGTAAATCTTCATTCCGGCGGCGATCGTAGATTACCCGGACGTGGGTGATGGCTTTATCCGGGACCTGTGCCGCGTCCAGTGCACCCGGGAAATACGAATGGAACTTCTCCGCCCATGAATCTGTTTTTGCCAGGAGTGCGTCCAGCGTCTTCCCGTCGAGGATCCCGCCTTTCACGGAGGAATACACGCGCTGGAAAAATTCTGATGCAGACACCGGTTGGTTATTATTCACCCGGTCCGTGCGTGCGGTGCTACAAGCAATTTGTTTCCTCGCCGACGCCACGAGGTTAAGGAATTGTTCCCTATCAAGCATCCGTCGGGCCTGACTGGAGAGCAAGGCACTCCGGTCGGACGGGAAATAATACTGGCCTTCACCGGAACGCGACTGTTTCTGTGCTGAGAAATTAAGTTTCTCACAGAGTTCATCCGTGATTATCGGGTGGGAACGTGGGGGCCGTGGCCAGAGTCCCTCGTATAGCCCGGCCAAAAAGAGATAGTCCCAGCTTTGGGATTCAGCCCTTTCCGGAGTCGTGATCGTGACATAGGCAAAAGGATCACCCTCGACAGATTCGAGCTCAGCCACGGCATAATCTGCAAGGTAAGAAATTAAATCGTCCCGATAAAGTGTCGTTAATCCGCTCCGCTCGAAGCACTCCAAGAACTGGATAATTTCTGATGTTTTCTCTTGGAAAGCAGAATCTGGATGGAGTTCCTGTAAAAAGCCGAGGGCAGAAATGGTCTTTTTGCGACAGTCGTCGAATTCCCCCTGTTCGGGCAATTCCCATTCAACGATCCAACGGGTGAGGAATTTCCGGAGTACCAGCGGCATTTTTGACCTCAGCGCGGCATCGGCATAAATCACCCGTAACCTGTCTGAGAGTAATTGTCCAAACGCATCCGAAAGAAATGACTCGATGTCCTGGATTTTTGTAAATGGTGTTTCAAGGCACCGGCAAAGACTTTCCCCTGCAATCCGGTAGAAACCCAAGAAATCTCCAGCACGCAATTCCCCACCGAGGAGTCGAAGCCAGATCGACCATAATTCCTGCGACCGGCTCATGGCGCGGGGGACTCCATATTCATTTCGACAGGGTATCCCCCAACGTTTAAAGTGGCTATGGATCTCGTGGGCTAGCGGTGCGTTATTAGAAAGGATAATCCCTATCCGTGGAGCCTCCGTCCCGAGACTGAACCATTCTAGCACTTGGGCGGCAATCATTCTGGATTCATCCCACTGATCCCGTACGACGTGGAAAACAACGGGTTCAGACCCGGCTGGATTCCGGTCAATACTTTGAAAAAGATCACCTTGCCCGACGGCCCCAGTCGGGTAATTACCCGAGATGAATTCCGCAATTTGTTTGAACCTCTCTAATTCGAGTTCATCAGTAAATCCTCCACTGCTCGGGTAATCCACACTGGAATCCTCTGATGCGATTTCTTCCCAACTGGAGAGCCACCATAATCCTGGTTTCTCTGCCACCACGCGCGGGAATGTCAGGAAAATATCCGCTTCCCGAGCAAATTGCGCGGCGGCACTGAGGAGCTTCCATTCATCCCAATACCGTGGGCCAAACCCATAAAGGATCAAATCAAAAGGTTCTACCGTGCAGACCTGAGAAAGAGTCGCTAGCCGTGCGTCCACATTTTCAGACAAGGCATATCCGCCCCGCTCCATCACATGGGAAAATCCTGTGAGCAAATTGCTCAGGCCCGGATCCTCTGGTAATACCCCTCGGCCGGAACGCAGAAACATTTGGACTGTCTCGATAATCAACTGTGGGGCCGATGCCAGCCCTGGACGGTTTGATCCCCTCAAGAAAGTCCTCGCGAGTAATTTACATTCTCCCGAAGATAACACCGTCGGCTGGTCAGGAACCATTCCTTCAAACAATTTGCGCAGGGTTGGAGGGGTGATAAACCGGACGTTTAGCAGGAGAGCCCCGGATTTTAGGAGTTCTTTTTTTAACCAATTTGCTGAAGCCAACGTCGGACAGGCTATCCAAAGGGGGCTCTGGAGGGCGGCAAGTGGATTTTGTCCCCTTTTACCCAGCAACCCATCAAGCATGCCAATGGCTTGGAACGATTCTTCGGAATGATGCAGTCTGATTCGGCTCATGGTCAGTAAAAGGGAATGTTGACGGTTTTTGAGGGATTTGTCAAAGTCTCGGCCTTATGAAGCAATTTGCAACCATTACTGTTATTGGAAAAGATAAAACCGGGGTTATTGCGAAGGTGACCAATTTCCTATTCCAGACACGTGCGAATATCGAAGCACTTGAGGAACAGGTGAATAGCGGCCAATTCAGTATGTCCCTCCAAGCTTCCTGGACAAAGGCTCATTTTGATGAAAGCAAATTGCGCGCAGGATTTACGGATATCTCTCGTGAGCTCCAGATGGAGATACGGGTCAGGATCGTCGAGAATAACCGGAGACAACGCCTAGCTATCCTCGTTACCAAGGAACCCCATTGTTTCGAGGCGATCATGGCTTCGATCAAAGCCAAGACTCTGAAGGCCGATCCTTGTGTCGTGATCGGGAATCACGAGCTGCTTAAACCCCTCGCCGATAAATTTAAACTCCCCTTCCACTACGTTCCTTTCGGCAAAGACCGTCTCGCCGCCGAACATAAAATGATCGAGCTCGTCGACCAATATAATGCCGACTTTATTGCTTTGGCCCGTTTTATGAAAATCCTCTCGCCACAATTCGTCTGGCGTTGGAAAAATAAAATCATCAATATCCATCCTTCCCTTTTACCGGCATTTCCCGGTGCCAGCCCGTATTGGCAAGCCTTTGAAAAAGGGGTCAGGATCGCCGGAGTCACCTCCCATTTTGTCACGACCAATCTCGACGAAGGCCCGATTATCTGGCAGGAATCATTCACCGTTGATCCGACTGATTCCCTCAAGGAAATTAAAATCAAAGGCCAGAAACTCGAAAGTAAAACCCTCGTCAAAGCCCTCCAGCTCTACGTTAATAAACGCCTCGACGTCCACTGGGGCAAAGTTTATCGATTTTAAGTACGCTCCATGAAATAAGATCAGATGAGTGGACAGGGATCCTCCCTATTTTCCTTATTCGTTTCCTCTCCTGTCTATCCAAATTGCCTCCAGTCTTGCCTTTTCCACATGGCACAGATGGACTAAATCCATGGAAACTTTAAAAAACTCCGGTTTCTTGGTAGACTTTATGAAAAATAAATACGCACGGATTCAACAGGACAAAAAAGACACAGAGATTTCAAAAATCTGCGCTTGTTCATTTCTACCAGACAGACTATACCCTACAGACTGAGTAAACAAAAAAATTGAAGAGGAATTTATGACTGATAATTATAACGATTTCGGCAAAGGCGCACAAGGCAAGGATCTCGACCTTCTCTGTGTAAATACGATAAAAACCCTTACCTTGGATGCAGTCCAAAAGGCTGAGTCCGGCCACCCGGGGCTGCCCATGGGCTGCGCAATTTACGCCCATACCCTCTGGACTAAATTCATGCGGCATAATCCCGCCGATCCTCATTGGGCGAACCGCGACCGTTTTGTCCTCTCCGGTGGACATGGCTCCATGCTCCTTTATTCCCTTTTCCATCTTTTCGGTTACCCTAAGATGACCATCGAAGAAATTAAGAATTTCCGCCAATGGGGAAGTCTCACCCCCGGTCACCCGGAATTCAACCACACCCCGGGCGTGGAAGTCACCACCGGCCCCTTGGGTCAAGGTTTTGCCAATGGTGTCGGTCTCGCGCTCGCTGAGAAATTCTATGCCGCCACCTTTAACACCACTGATTTCAAAATCATCGACCACAAAATCTATGCGATCGTCAGTGACGGGGATCTCCAAGAAGGTGTCACCGGTGAAGCCGCCTCACTGGCTGGCCACCTCGGGCTAGATAACATGATCTATTTCTATGATAGCAACCATATCACGATCGAAGGGAATACTTCCTTATCCTATTCGGACAATGTCCGCCTTCGTTTCGAGGGGTATAACTGGAATGTGATCGATATTGATGGGGAAAACCCCGAACAAATCGAGCACGCCCTGAATAGTGCACTCAAATGCCATGATAAACCCACTTTGATCATTGGTAAAACCGTTATCGGTGCGGGTTCACCAAAATATCAAGGGACGCAACGTGCCCATAGTGACGCATTTGGTGAGGAAGAAGTCGCCGCAACCAAGAAAAATATCGGTTGGCCTGAAGATGCCCATTTCCTAGTTCCTGAAGTCGTCAAAGACTTCTACACTCGTAAAGCGGCGGAACTCGCCAGCCTTGATAAACACTGGACTGAGAACTTTAATACCTATTGCCAGAAACATGCTGATAAAGCCGCCCTCTGGAAGCAATTTGCTTCAAAAGAGATCCCCGGTGACCTCTTGAGCAAAATGCCCGTTTTTGATCCATCCAAACCCATTGCCACACGTTCCGCTGGTGGGGAGATACTCAAAGCGATCATGCTCAATGTTCCTTTTGTCCTTGGAGGCTCAGCTGACCTGCATCCTTCCACAAAGACATTTGTCAAAGAATGCGGTTCAGTCAATACCGGCGAATTCAGTGGACGCAATTACCATTTTGGAATCCGCGAACATGCGATGGGGGCGGCCTTAAATGGAATCGCTTATTATGGTGGGTTGATACCTTTTGGCTCGACCTTCTTTGTCTTTAGTGACTATCTGCGCCCGACCATCCGTCTGGCGGCTCTCAGCCACATCCAGAGCATCTTTGTCTTTACCCATGACTCAATATTTGTCGGGGAAGACGGTCCTACACATGAGCCGATTGAGCAGCTCTCATCCCTGCGCTCGATTCCTAATGTCTGCGTCCTGCGTCCCGGAGATGCGACTGAAACAATAACCGCCTGGTTAATCGCACTCGAAAGGAAAAATGCCCCGACTGTGATCGTTCTCAGCCGCCAGAACCTTCCGATTATTGACCGCTCCAAATTCGCTCCCGCTGACCTTGTCCGTAAAGGTGCCTATGTCGTTTGTGATATCGGCACTCCTGAGCGCATCCTCATCGCCACAGGTTCAGAAGTACACCTCGCTATGGAAGCCGCCCAGAAACTCGGTAATACACGTGTGGTATCCATGCCATCCTTTGACCTCTTCGAAGCTCAATCCGCTGAATACCGCGAGAAAGTGTTGCCGAAGAACCTGACCAAACGTCTGGCCATCGAAGCTGGATCCCCATTTGGTTGGGACCGCTACATCGGTGCTGAAGGTAAATCCATCACGATCAACCATTTTGGTGCATCATCCCCTGCGAAACGGATCGCCGAGGAATTCGGGTTTACCACCGAAAATGTGATCAAAGTGGCTCAAAGCCTCTAAATTTAGCGACATTTTTTAAAAACCGCCTTTCCCATACAGGATTAGGCGGTTTTTCTTTTTCAGGAAAATGTAAAGCCGTACTTGCCACGTTTACAGTAAATCCATTAGTTTATTCCCCGTGCTGATCCTATACCGCTATTTATCAACTGAGTTTATCAGTAAGACATTCATCGCAGCATTGATTTTGAATTTTGTCATGATTTTGGTCAATGTCCAGCGGCGTGCCCTAGACTTCCTCGTGAATGAAGATTACCCCAGCACACTGATCCTCCAATTCATCGGATACATCACCCCTTTCCTACTTTCTTATTCCCTTCCCTGGAGTGTCCTTGTAGCTACATTGCTGATTTTCGGGCGACTCAGTGCTGACAATGAATTAATCGCCATGCGCAGCTGCGGGATCAGCATGGGCCATGTGATTGCCCCTTTTATGATTATCTCTATGATTTTCACAGGGATTAGCATTTACATCAACGGACAGGTCGCACCCCGTTGCCAGACGGCTGCTCGCAATTTATTCACGAATTTCGCCCTTGAAAATCCCAGTGCCTTGTTTGAAACGGACCGTTTTGTCCAGAAGATCAAGGGGGTCAGTATTTACGTCACCCGGAAACAAAAAAACCGGATGGAAGGAATCAATATTTACCAACTCGACAATAACGGTACCCCACTGCGTAACCTCAGGGCTGAATGGGGAGAACTCAAACGCCCATCCCCAAACTCTTACAATTTAGTTCTCTCACTAAATAACGTCCGCATGGAGGAAAGGAATCCCGAGAACTTGGATAATCTCAATGCTATCCAATTTGGACGGAAATTCGAGCAATATGAACTGGAACTCAAGCTCGATGATATCGTTAAGGAAAAAGAGACAAATAAGAATATCATGGAATACACTTTCATGGATTTGGTTCAAGAACTACTCTACACAAAGGAACCCCAGTACAAATCGGGATTTGTACTAGTAGAGATGCATAAAAGGCTATCTCTTCCCTTCGCGTGTTTCACCTTTGTGCTGATCGGGATTCCCCTCGGGATACGTATGCAACGTTCAGAAAAATCTATCGGCATCCTGTTGAGTTTCATTGTCGCCATGGTTTATTATGTCTTTGTACTGGCGGCTGACTCACTCCGCCAAAAAATCATCCCTGGATTTTATCCCGAAATCCTCCTATGGATGCCGAATATCATTTTTAACGCCTGCGGCCTCTACCTCATTTACCGTCAGAACCGGCTATAAATATTCGCGAGAAATTAATTTGAGTGGATTATTGCCCACCAGAAAATCAGGAGTTCTGATCAGGAAACCTGATCCCTTTATTCTGATAAAAGAGCGCCATTTCAATCATTCCTGTCTCAAATGATTCAATTAACATTTGTGTATATTGATCAACAACATCCCAATCCACATCCGTTAAACGTTCTAGGAACCGCGCATAAAAAGCCATCCTGTTTAGTCCAACATTTAAACCGTTTCCTTTGATTGCATGTCCTAAATGGAGAAGAGTATCCGACTTCTGCTCTGAAATAGCCACTTGGAGTTTGGTAATTGATTTCTGAATCTCAGGCCGGATTTGGGCGAGGATGTCCGTCAGAAAGTCGTCAGAGGGATCTTGTGCCATATCTACTAGTTCTTGGGCACGCACCGAAGAGAAATATGGATGAACTGTATCCATATAACGGGTTATTGACTCATTAAGCTTAATTGTGATGATAGGTTTACTTAAGTAGTCATTCATTCCTGCATCGATGCATTTTTGGCGGTCCTCACTCATCGCATTTGCTGTTAGTGCGATAATATAGGGGCGGCTGTAAGCAGGGATTTCTTTTTTTATTTTCTGGGTAGCCTCTAACCCGTCGAGTTCAGGCATTGAAATATCCATAAATATCAGATCATATTCATTTACCATTGATTTCTGAACCGCCTCTAATCCATTCGAGGCGATGTCCGCCTGATAATTCATTTGGGCAAGTATCAATTTTGCGACTTTCTGATTAGTTAAATTATCCTCAGCGAGCAAAACTTTTAATGGATAGATTTTACCCAATTGAGCTCCCAAATCGGCCTCAGATGACTTGTTTTGATCAGGGGGTACTATCCCTCCTAAAATCTCTTTAATAGCCATCAAAAGCCTAGGTATATTAAAGGGTTTGATAATCACCCGATTAAATGAAGCATATTCTAATTGTTTGAATTTTTCAGAGCTTTCCAGTGAGGAAGCCAAGATCATTGGGAACCCCCGTTCCTTAAAATCATTTTCAAGTCGTTTTGAAAAACCGATACCATCCACTTCTGGCATCATATAATCAATAATCCCGACATCAAACTTCGGCTCCTGCATGATCACTTCAAAAGCCTCTTTTGCCCCCGGAACACAGACAGTCACCATGCCTACATACTCAAGATTTAATTTTAAAATGCGGAGATTCGTAGGATTGTCATCGATACAAAGCACTCGTTTATTCTTAAGAATATCATCAGCCAAAGGAATATTTCCCCTTTTATTGCGTGAGGAAGTATGAATTTGAACCAAGATATGAAAGGTAAATACAGAACCATTCTCAAGTTCGCTTTTGACATCAATATCCCCGCCCATCATGAGGAGTAGTTTCCTTGAAATCGCCAAGCCGAGTCCCGTTCCTCCATAATGCCTTGTGGTTGAATTATCCACTTGGCTAAAACTCTTAAAAAGTCTTTCTATTTTACTTTCATCAATACCTATTCCGGTATCCCTCACCATAAACCGGATATCCACAAGCTTAGTTAATATACCGGAAGAACGAGCGCCATCAGATTCCGGGATATCCACTTCCAGAAAAACCTCACCTTTCTGAGTGAATTTTATCGCATTGCCGACGATATTTACAATGACTTGCTTTAATCTCGTTTCGTCCCCGATAATCCAGTTTGGAACCTCTTGACCTATGTAATACATTAATTCTATTGATTTTTCGGATGCCCCCGGACTCAATAAATCAATCGCCTCTTGGATCGCCGAGTGCAGGTCGAAAGGCCTGTTATCCATTTCGATTTTCCCCGCCTCGATTTTAGAAAAATCTAAGACATCATTGATGACGGATAAAAGAATATTGCTGCTTGAGCGGATTGTATTAACAAAATCATGCTGTTGTTCATTGAGTTCTGTATTATACAATAAACTGGTCATCCCGATCACCCCATTCAGAGGAGTCCTGATCTCATGGCTCATATTGGCAAGAAATTCGCTTTTCGCCCTTGTTGCCGCTTCCGCATTGTCTTTCGCCTGCCGGAGGACATCCTGGAGTTCCTTGATCCGTGTAATGTCTTGGTTTGTCCCCATCATCCTCATGGGTTCCCCATTTTGATCCCTCGCGACAAGTTGTCCTCGCGCCAAAATCCAAATGTAATTACCCGATTTACATTTCGCACGGTATTCAGCCTCATAAAAGGGAGTTTCCCCCGACCAATGTTCATGTAGAATTTTCTCAACAAAAGGCATGTCAAAGGGATGAACACTCTCCTTCCATGTTTCAATCGTCGGTTTAAGCTCACCGAGCTCATACCCAAGCATCCTCGCCCAAAAGTCGTCGTAATAAACTTCGCCTGTCTGAATATTCCAATCCCACAAAGCGTGTTGTGAAGACTCCATGCCCAGCCTTACCCGTTCCTCACTGATTTTCAAGGCCGCCTCAGCTTCCTTTCTTAAGGTTAAATCCGCCGCCATTCCGACAAAACCTGAAATATTACCTTGTGCATCTCTCAAGGAGGAAACTGACAAAAGGATCGGAATACGGGTGCCATCCTTCCTAACATAAGTCCATTCCCTTTCCTCATTATATCCCCTTCTCGAATAATATACAAAAACCTCAAAGCCCGGTTCGATTTTTTCCCCGGATTCCTCCGATATCTCTTTAGCGCGTGCCACCACCTCATTATTGTCATGAATGATTTGCAGTGTATGGATACCGATAACTTCCTCTGCGTTATAACCTAATATGTGCTCGGCGGATTTATTAAAAGCCCTGATCACACCTTTATCATCTGTCGCAATGATTGAATAACTTGCTCCATCCAGAATTCCAGATTGAAGCTGGAGTAACTCCTGAACCAATGATTCATTATATTTACGTACCGTAATATCCCGGTTCACAAAAGCCAAACCATTGGCTTGGGTTCCTGCACTTTCGTGGGTAACAAAAACAGTGCTTTGTACATCGATAAAGCCTTCTTTTCGATCTTTTAGCCTGAGTTCCCCCTGCCAATACCCCTTATCTAAGACCGATTGAATAACCTCATTCTGATAGATAAAATGCACCGAAGGATCCAAAAACTCTAAGCAAGACAAGCCAACTGCTTTTTCAGAGCTTTCGATATTAAATGACATGCATGCCACGCGGTTCAAAAATGTCACAGTCCCGTCTGCTCTCGTGAGAAAAATTAAATCACGGCTATTTTCCACCAAAGAGATAAATCGTTGTGTATCATCGAGGGATTTTTTTCTGAGCTGTTCAACCGAAAGGGCTGAACTAATAATTTCAATCACTTTAAAGCTGTCTATAGCCAGTTCCCTTTTATTTTCCAAATAAAACCCCATTGTACATCCTGCAGATGTCGAGGCCACCACATATCCATCATATTTTTTTAGTTTGAGATATTCTTCAATTATCGACGAGAGTTTGAGCTCCCCAAGATGACCGGCATTAATCCCCTTTTTATGTGGATTAGCGGCATTCCAGTTAAATTCATAAAACGGGTTACCAAGTGATTCTGGGATAGTATCCCCTTCACTTAACAATATTTTTTGTCCTTGCCCGTCATTATAGTAATAAATAACCAAGGAACAATTCATCAGATCCTTGAATAACTGGAGCAAGAGCCTCATATTACCGGACGGATCCGTTTGAAAGTGCAGGAAGGCATTATTTACCTTAATCAATCGGGATTCATTATTTTTACGGAGTGTGATATCCGTTTCAATAGCCATGTAGTTGGTCAGTACCCCTTTATCATTGTGAAGTGGCTGCACCTCTATTCCCACCCAGTATTTACGTCCTGACTTAGCGTAATTTATTACTTCTGTATAAAAACCCTCCCCTTTTGATAAAGCAACTTTCATTCTTACTTTTTCATTAGGATCTGTTTCTTCACCCTGTAAAAAATCACCGGGTTTACGTCCCTGAACTTCATTAATCTTATATTCCGTTAGACGAGTGAATGCATCGTTGACCCATTCAATCTTCCCCGTGGCATCCGTCAGGACTACTGAATTGTGAGTACGGGAAGCGACTAAAGAAAGGATATAATTTTGTTTAGGTGATGATGTACTTTTGGCGGGATTATTTTTTTTCTTGATGAAAAAATAGAGAGCCAAAAATATAATGCCTATAAAAAATAGTGACACTATAATGCCTGCAAAAAAGGACTGATTCAACAATGCCGCAAAGAATGTCACGGATTTATTTAATATGTTATTTTTGAATAAATAAAGAGTAAAATACCTATTTCTATAAAATCCATAAGAAAAGATAGTCAGCATACGATTTAGAATGCCGGCCTACTATCAAAGATTTGATCACTCAAAAATCGCCAAGAAACCCCTCCTTCTTAGGGAAGTTGTGTTTCCTTCATTAAATAACGATCACATTCACGCGCAGCACCACGCCCCTCATTGATCGCCCAAACGACGAGACTCTGACCCCGACGCATATCCCCTGCTGCAAAAACTCCCGGAATATTTGTAGAAAATTTTCCGTGTTCAGCTTTAGCATTTGTGCGCTCGTCGCGTTCAACTTTTAAGGCAGACAGAACCGTATCTTCCGGCCCAAGGAATCCCATCGCCAAAAGCACGAGATCAGCCTCGATAACCCGTTCACTCCCCGCGACATCTTGGGGGGCAAAACGGCCTTTATCATCTTTACCCCATTGGATATTGACAATACGAATCCCCGAGACATTTCCGTTACCATCATCAATAAACTCTTTAGCAGTAACAAGGTACTGGCGTGGATCATCCCCATACTTGGCCGCTGCCTCTTGTTGGCCATAATCCATTTTATATACCTTAGGCCATTCGGGCCATGGATTATCCCCTGCCCGTTGGGTAGGAGGTTTCGGCAATATCTCAAGTTGAATAACATTTTTACAACCATGGCGCAGGGAAGTCCCCACACAATCCGTCCCTGTATCTCCACCACCGATAACAACAACATTTTTATCTTTAGCCGAGATATAACGTTCGCTAGGTTTTTCATCCAAAAGTGTCTTGGTATTTTGATGGAGGAATTCCATGGCGAAATTCACCCCCTTGAGGGAACGTCCCGGAATTAGCAAATCACGTGGTTTTGTCGCGCCGCCACAGAGGACTATTGCATCAAAATCTTTCTGGAGTTTTTCTGCCGGATAATCCTTACCGACTTCTATACTTGTAATAAACGTCACACCTTCGGCCTTCATCAGGTCCACACGACGCTGTACGACGAGTTGTTTATCCAGTTTCATATTCGGTATCCCGTACATCAGGAGGCCTCCTATACGGTCGGCCCTCTCAAAAACAGTAACAGAATGACCCGCCTTATTTAATTGTGCGGCACAAGATAACCCTGCAGGACCGGATCCCACCACAGCCACTTTTTTGCCTGTGCGGATAGCCGGGGGATTAGGCTGGACCCAACCCTCTTCAAATCCACGTTCAATAATCGCTTCTTCTATGGTTTTGATCGCGACTGGAGGGGCATTGATACCCAGAACACATGAACCTTCACAAGGGGCAGGACACACCCTGCCTGTGAATTCGGGAAAATTATTAGTTTTATGAAGACGGTCGAGGGCTTCGTGCCAAAGTCCTTTATAAACCAAATCATTCCATTCAGGAATGACGTTATTAATCGGACAACCGGAGGCCATACCAGAAATCAGGGTTCCTGAATGGCAAAAAGGAATACCACAATCCATGCAACGGGCTCCCTGTTCACGCAGTTTAGCCTCTGGCATGTGCTCGTGGAATTCATTCCAGTTATTTATCCTTTCCAGAGGTGCCTCATCCACCGGCGTCTGGCGGTCGATTTCCATAAATCCTGTCGCTTTACCCATTTTCTTTTTTCTCCTGTCAGCCCGAGGTTGTCCACCGGGATTTAAATATACTTGGTCAAATTTTGTTCGTACTAATTTCCACCCGCACGGGCTTCATCACGTGCATTTTCTTCAAAGGCACGCATGATGGCATCTTCATCACTGAGACCTTCTTTTTTAACACGTGCGATCGAGTCGAACATTCGTTTATAATCCTTCGGCATCACTTTCACAAAACGAGGAACCATATCCTCCCAAAGCTTCAGTACATGACGGGCCCGGCCACTGCCAGTGAGTTCCGAGTGTTTCTCGATCAATTTCTTGAGTTCATCGATTTCTTGTTGATCCTCGACTTTTTCCAGCCCGACCATTTGCTTGTTACAATGCGGGGCAAAATCACCCTTGGCGTCGAGGACATAGGCGATTCCCCCAGACATTCCAGCCGCAAAATTCCGGCCAGTGGAGCCAAGGACCACTACGCGTCCTCCCGTCATGTATTCACATCCGTGATCACCCACACCCTCGACAACAGCCGTCACCCCGCTGTTACGAACGGCAAAACGTTCACCGGCCACCCCACGGATATAAATTTCCCCTTGGGTGGCACCGTAAAGGGCGACATTGCCGATAATGATATTGTCTTCAGCAACAAAAGTAGAAGCTTCTGGGGGGGCAACAATAATTTTACCACCTGACAAGCCTTTACCGACATAGTCATTTGCATCTCCCGACAGGCGAATCGTGATGCCACGGGGAATAAATGCCCCGAGGCTTTGCCCGGCAGATCCTTTGAAATTTAATTGGATAGTATCCTCGGGCAGTCCGAGCTCACCATATTTTTTCGTCACTTCATTACCCAGAATAGTCCCAACAACACGATTGGTATTAAGTATCCTGCTTTCCACAGTGACTTTTTCACCTTTTTCAAGGGCAGGTTTGCACTTGTCCAAAAGCAAGGTTAAATCAAGGGATTGATCCAATCCATGGTCTTGGGGAATCTGGCAATAACGCCCGACTTCCGGTCCCATCGGAGGTTGATATAGAATCCTCGAAAGATCCACTCCTTTGGCTTTCCAATGCTCAATGGCTTTATTGACTTGCAATTTATCTGTGCGCCCGACCATTTCATTGATTGCGCGGAATCCCAGTTGAGCCATATATCCACGCATTTCTTCAGCGATAAAGCGCATGAAATTAACAACATGATCCGGGCTCCCCATGAATTTCGCACGGAGAACTGGGTCTTGTGTGGCCACCCCGACCGGACAGGTATTCTTATGGCATACCCGCATGACGATGCACCCGAGAACAACGAGCGGCGCAGTAGCAAAACCAAATTCCTCAGCACCCAAGAGGGCTGCAATGACCACATCGCGTCCTGTTTTAAGCTGACCATCGGTCTCAACAACAATCCGGCTCCGGAGCTGGTTAAGGACGAGTGTTTGATGGGTTTCAGCTAGTCCAAGCTCCCACGGGGCACCAGCATGTTTAATGCTGGAAAGTGGGGACGCCCCCGTTCCACCATCATGTCCGCTGATTAAAACAACATCGGCGTGGGCCTTGGCGACACCCGCAGCAATTGTTCCCACTCCGACTTCAGAGACGAGTTTCACACTGATGCGTGCAGCACGGTTAGCATTTTTCAGGTCATGAATCAGCTCCGCAAGATCTTCAATCGAGTAAATATCATGATGGGGGGGAGGAGAAATTAATCCCACACCGGGTGTCGAATGTCGGGTTTTGGCGACCCATGGGTATACTTTTGATCCCGGTAATTCCCCACCCTCGCCCGGCTTAGCCCCTTGGGCCATTTTAATTTGAATCTCACGGGCATTAGTCAGGTAATGGCTCGTAACTCCAAAGCGTCCGCTGGCCACCTGTTTAATGGCACTATTCCGGCTGTCCCCATTAGCATCGGGTGTAAACCGGTCGGAATCTTCTCCCCCTTCACCTGTATTACTTTTTCCTCCTAAACGGTTCATCGCAATGGCCAAAGCTTCGTGGGCTTCCTTGCTGATGGAACCATACGACATGGCACCTGTTTTGAAATGTTTTACAATCGAATCGACTGATTCGACTTCCTCGATCGGAATCGGCGTCGGTGCTCCAAACTCCAAGAGGCCACGCAAAGTGCAAAGGTTCTTTGCCTGCCCGTCAATAAGCTTTGTGTAATCTTGGAATGTCTTGAAGCTATTTGTACGACAAGCTTGTTGGAGCTTATGAACGCTCTCGGGGTTAAACAAGTGGAATTCACCTTCTTTACGGTACTGATATTGACCGCCAACTTCCAAGACATCATTGTCCACAGGTCGATCGCTAAATGCCACGGAATGGCGCTGGCGGACTTCATCCACAATGACAGCCAGGTTAATCCCTTCGATGCGTGTCGCTGTACCGGTAAAATAACGGTCCACTACACTGCGAGCGATACCGACAGCCTCAAAAATTTGGGCCCCGTGGTAACTTTGGACTGTCGAGATACCCATTTTAGACATTGTTTTGACAACACCTTTAACGGTTCCCTTAATAAAGTTTTTAACGGCTTTTTTATGGTCTACACCCGTGAGTAACCCCTGATGGATCATGTCATCGATCGTTTCAAAGGCCATGTATGGATTGACTGCATTTGCCCCATATCCGATCAGGACGGCAAAATGGTGGACTTCACGCGGTTCACCGGACTCTAACACAATGCCGACACGTTTACGGGTGCCTTCACGGATCAAATGGTGGTGGAGACCACCAGTAGCTAATACGGCCGGAATGGGGGCAATGTCTTTTGATATACTGCGATCAGAAAGAATAATAATATTCACCCCTTCTTGAACGGCCTTGCTCGCCTGTGCAAAAATGGAATCAAGGGCTTTTTCTAGGCCTTTTTCCCCTTCTGCAATCGGAAAAACCATGGGTATTGTAATGGATTTGAATCCGTCGCGTTTGATATGGCGGAGTTTTTCAAGTTCCTCATTATCCAGAACTGGCCAAGGCAAACGAATTAACCGGCAGCTCAAGGGAGAGGGCTGGAGCAGGTTTTGCTCGGTGCCTACATAAATGTCGGTGGCAGTAACAATCTCTTCACGGATCGAATCAATCGGGGGATTAGTGACTTGGGCGAAAAGTTGTTTGAAATAATTATAGAGCAACTGCGGTTTATTTGACAAGACAGCCAAGGGTGTGTCTGTACCCATCGAACCGAGGGGCTGCACCCCAGAGGAGGCTGTGGGTCCGACAAGGACACGTTGATCCTCATATGTGTATCCGAAAGCCTGTTGTTTTTGGAGAATAGTGCGGTGCTCGGGCTCTGAGGCATGCACGGGTTCCGGCAGGTCGACCAAATCCATAAGATTTTCATGAATCCATGTACTGTATGGTTTCTCAGTGGCGATTTTGTTTTTGATCTCCTCATCGGAGATAATACGCCCCTCAATGGTGTCAATCAGGAACATGCGTCCCGGCTGTAAACGCCCCTTTTGAAGAATACGCTCCGGGGCCACGTCGAGAACTCCTACTTCAGAGGCCATAATAACCATATCATCTTTTGTGACATAATAACGGGAAGGACGCAGCCCGTTACGATCTAAAGTCGCTCCGATACTGAATCCGTCCGTAAAGGCCACTGATGCAGGCCCATCCCATGGTTCCATCAGGCAGCTATGGTATTCATAAAAGGCTTTTTTGTCGGTATTCATCCCTTCATTCCCGGACCAAGGCTCAGGAATCATCATCATCATGGCATGCGGCAAAGAACGACCGGAAAGAACAAGGAACTCAAAACAGTTATCAAACATGGCTGAGTCACTGCCGTCTTCGTTAGCAATCGGGAGGATTTTTTTGATATCATCACCCCAGACTTCGGCAGCGAGCTGCGAATGGCGGGCGCGGAGCCAGTTCACATTCCCGCGCAATGTGTTAATCTCACCATTGTGAGCGATATAACGGTAAGGATGTGCCCGATCCCAGCTCGGGAATGTATTTGTACTGAAACGCGAGTGGGCCAGGGCCAGGGCCGTGGTAACACTGGGATCTTCTAAATCTTTATAATAGGGGCCGACCTGCTCACTCATGAGCATACCTTTATAGACGATTGTTTTATACGACAGGCTGCCGACATAAAAGAAATTATTACCCGGCAAATTGCCATAACGGATTTGATTCTCAGCTTGGCGGCGGATCAGGTAAAGTTTTCTCTCAAAATCCAGATCATTTTTAATCGTTGGATTACGTCTAATAAATATTTGCCGCGTCACAGGTTCAGCAGCCAAAGCTGTTTTCCCAATCATGGAGTTATTGACCGGGGCCGTTCTCCACCCGAGCACGGTTAACCCCTCGCTGATCACAATCGTCTCAAAACGTTTCTGGAAGTCTTCCCTCTGTTTTTCGTCATGGGGAAGGCAAACCATACCGACGGCATATTGTCCGAATTCCGGCAGGTCAATTTTCTCGGCAGGACAAACTTTCTTAAAAAAGTCATGGGGCATCTGAATCAGGATTCCAGCTCCATCCCCTGTATTATTTTCACAACCGCAGGCCCCACGATGAGTTAAATTCACAAGGATCTCTAAGCCTTGTTTCACAATATCATGCGACTTCTTGCCCTTGATATTGACGACAAATCCAACACCACAGGCATCATGTTCAAACTTCGGATCGTATAAACCTTGCTCTTGCATTTTTAACTCCTCTTTATAACCCTGCTTTATTTTTTAGGGGTAGTTATGTAAGCGAATTATCAGGGTGTTATGCAATATAAATGATTGGAAAATCGCATTTTTTTCGAGTTGAACATATTTCTTCATCAGGCGGGCGTTCGAGCAGACTCGAAAAAACAAGAAATAATGGCTGCCCGACTAGGATTCGAACCTACAGGAAAACCCCGAAAACAAAGGGGAAAAACAGCCACCGCACACAAAAACGCATATCCGAAATTAAAGACCCTGAATTAGTCAGAGTCTTGCTGGCATGGGAATCCCTCCCCTCACCGCTCAAAAAGGCCATTTCCCAGATCATTTCCTCGGTCAAAACTTCTTCTCCCAAAAGGGGAGATAGTCTGCAATAAAGAATGTTTTTTTGCGTTAAATCAAAACATACAAGCCCGTACTGTTGCCCTGGGAAAAGATATTTTCTATTTCATCCTCAATATTGATGTGATATTAGAAAACACACACTTTGTACCGGCGAGAGTTGGGACTTTCTCATACCGTGGACATCTTTCGCGGAAACGGATACACCGGGAAAAGACTCTCCATGTCAACCCCAACCAGTCCCTTAGTTTCGTTGATTCACTATAACTACAACCTCAACTACGTCATCGAATCTGGGCGAAGAGGAATTCTCGATCCGTGAGCAATTTGCCCCTTTCACACAAAATCGCTAACCTTCGCCAAAGTGCAACAACGGAAAAACAGCTCAACCGATATTTCGAGATGAATATCAATGTCAAACAACTCGATCCACCTCTTACCAAGTTGAAAAATATGATTTTAATCAATAGTTGTGATAATGTGATAATGTGATAATGTGAAGTTATGAAGAATATCACTGTAGCTCTCGATGACGAAACATACCGCAAAGCTCGTATCGTTGCAGCCCAACGAGATGCCTCTGTCTCCGCTCTTGTGAAGAAATTTCTCATTTCTCTGACTGCGGAGACTCCCGCTCCCCGTGATCTGAGGCAGGAACAAGAAACTCTCCTTGATTCCATTGCTCAACGTCACCCCGGATTCACGTCCACTGAGAATATCACCCGCGATGCCATCCACGAGCGCTTATGACCTTCCTAGACACAAATATTCTTCTCTACACCATTTCACACGGATCGACGGACCAAGCCAAGGTGGAAAAGGCGCGTGAAATCCTCCGGCGAGACGATCTTGCCCTCTCTGTACAAGTTTTGCAGGAGTTCTATGTCCAAGCCACTCGCCCCACCCGCACTCAACCACTTTCCCATGGCGATGCCACCGCTTTGATTTCCCTCTGGCTTCGATTCACTGTGGTCGATATCTCAGTGTCGGTCATGCAGACGGCTCTATATCTAAAAAACCGTTACCAGATTTCCTATTGGGATGCTGCAATCCTTGCCGCCGCCACGAGCATCGGCTGCACCGAGCTCCTGTCGGAAGACATTAACCCCGGCCAAGCCTACGATGCCGTCCACGTCATCGACCCCTTCCTATAAACCATGCCAAAACCCTCTGGCCACCATTTCCAAACGGTGAGAGAGAAAGCTCGCCCCACCTATTTAAACAGTGGCCAGTGGGGAGATGATTATTTCGTCGGGATCGACCAAATGATCAAAACCGGCAAGTACGCGGGGGGTGGTCGTACCCCTCGAATATTATCTTCTACAGAACAATGAACAATCTCCCAATCTAACGGCAATTCGCATCGATGCAGTTCTACGATTGATCAGATATGAATGGTGGTGAGCTTATCCCTCCGTTAAAAGGCTAGGACTCTTTCTTAGGTTTGGTTTACCTGTTCAATGAGTTCACCATGGTCAGAAATCGATAAATCCCACTTTAACACCAAAATAAAAGTTCCTGCGACATGATGGGCATTTCCCCATAAAATCGCCCCCTTGATCTCCATTGACTGATTGTCACGACAGGAAAAGTTTCCCAAATACAGCCAGAAATAGGATGAGTAAAGCTTCTCTATATCCGCAGTCCCAGTGGAACTAATCACCCCTACCTATGATGCATTCCCTGCACAATCAGAAGTATTTTCCCAAATAGCACCTTTCTCGGGATCAAAAAAGCCGGTCCCTTTGAATCCTCCCCTGCTAAAAGCACAGTCAAATTCGCCACTGATGAGACATTTCATTTCCATAAACTCTCCCTTATCAAAGATAACCCATCCTACTTCCCTGTGTTTTCTCCCAGTTTGAACAAGCCCTTTTTAAGGATTTTCCCATCCATGAACCAGCGGAAAGCAGCTGCTTTCTCGGTAATAACCATTTCAACACAATATTAACAGCCTCTTTATCACATTTTCCCCTCGATTTTATCCACACGAATGTCCGAAGAGCCCAAAAAGAATATATTGCTGTCCACAAAAGGCTTTCTCTCCTGCCCTTTCACCTTCTGAAAAACTCCCTTGAATTATTTGAATTCTATTTTTCAGGCTGGCAGACGATCAGACTGACTTTCCTAAAATCTCAATCTGAAACCCTCCGGTCTGACCCTCTCTTATTCGAGGGTCTCCTTGCCATGACTTTACAAGGAATCTCATGCTAGCCTGGCGAATTGCCTCATAAGTTATGACACCGGGGAGAGGGAAGGTGGGCGGGGTCAAAAAGAACGTAATAAAATCACAATCTCAGATGTCATCCACTGCTGGAATCCTAAATCAATGAGTTCATCATTATAATAATAAACGTATTTTTTAGAATCATAAACAATCGGCATATTGAGGCTTTCCCGCATAAATGTAATGTCGCGTAGGACAGTTTTTGCAGAGACTTCTAGTTTTTTAGCTGAGAATTTTCAGTTAGGATAACGATTGCTCACGATGTAGGCATGAATCATTTTGATTCGATACAAAGGTGTCCGTGTTTGTAATTCCTGATTAGACTTTTTCATTTCCTCCTGACTTATCTGGAATTTGTATTATTGAGCAATTTTCAATCCCTGATTGAATCATATTTAGCCATCTATAGCACCCTCCCCCCCTCATACATTTACGGGGGGGAGAGAGGAATCTTTAATCGAAATAACTATTGCTTAAACCTTTTGTAATTCCCTGACTTGAGCATCCTGGAGGCCTAACCGGCGGTAGGCGGGGTAATTACAGGTAAGGATGATGAGTTGGAGTTCTTTGGCGGCATAGGTGAGGATGGGCAGGAGTTCCTCGTAGCGGGAGGCATCGCTATTGACGAGGGCATCATCAAGGATGACTGGGAGGGTTCCTCCAAACTCCTTGGCGAGGGCCATGATTAATCCTAGGCGGATAATGACACCGACCTGCTCCGATGCTCCTTTACTGAGTTCCTCAAACTTGTCCGCCGCTTGATTGCGGTGGATCGGGTCCAGAGCAATTTGCCCGTCATCATCGACTGTAAATGAGAGGGTGGCTCCGGGAAAGAGCTGCCCAATCATGGGAGCGACCTTTTCCTGTAAGGGAGCGAGTAACGCCACGGTGGATTCCCGTTGAGTTTCCTGAAGTGTCCGCCCCAGTAAATACAAGGCCCGGCCCCTTCTCGAAAACCGTTCCACATCCATTTTCACTTCATTGAGTTTTGCCTCCGTGCTGCCGATCTGCTCATAAAGACCGATACCTTCATTAGCCGAGAGTTTACCCAAAAGGGTATTTTTGCGTTCGAGATGGGTTTTCATCTCATTATTGAGTTGTAGCAATGTTCTCTGCTCGATATTCAGTTTTTCCGAGAGATCAGCAGAGTTTAGCCCCTGTCTTTTTGCTTCCTCTTGCTCATACTCCCGCTGGACTCCTTCGATTTCCTTTTGCAGAAGACCGATTTTAGTATCCAGCTTTGAGATATCCCCGACCTCAGTGAGTATCACTTTCCATTCAGCATGGAGTTTCGCTGCTTTAAGGTTAGTATTATCCAGCTGCTCTTGGAACACTCGGGCCGATTCCTTTTTCTGCTCTAAGACAGACTCCATGACTTGAACTTTTGTCGAGGCCTCTGCAACAGATTTGTTCAGATTTTTAAAGGCGGACTCGAGTATAGTGATATTGTCTTTAGGGATCCCTTGGGCCGCTTTTTTCGGATCAAAATCGCTGATTCTATTGGCGATTTTGCCCATCTTATCAGAAATCTCGTCATTATGCCTCCGGACAACATCGATTCCATCCGGACAAATCCCGGCCAATCCTGCCTTAAGCACGGCAATCGACTGTTCCAGAGCCGTTTTCCGGGCATCCTCACTAATTGCTTTTTCGAGGGAATCGACCCCGAGCTTGTGTAATGCCGCAGTAAACTCTTCCCTGCTTTCTTGGAGCGATTCCTTTAACTGGGCCAATTCCTGACCGCCGGGCTGGATATACACCCAGTCATCTTCAGCGCCTACCTTGACCCAAGCTGGTTCACTAACGACATGCCCATGTTCAGCTTTTAAATCCGCCGTCACTTCC
>JAWXBN010000003.1 GCA_034440155.1 Verrucomicrobiota bacterium
GCGCACGGATGGCTTTGATGACGGCGATCTCGAAAAAAGTTTTTTTCGAGAGTGAGAATTTGATCTTGCCTTCGGCGGCCACGAGATGATCGACAATACGGAGTAGATTATCCGCTTCGGCCAGTCCGATTTGTTCTTGGAGGATTTTACCGGTATGGGCGGGGACTTCCGGTGGGATCTCACGGGTGACTTTGAGGATGAGTAAATTACGGAAATGAGTCAGGAGATCGGCGAGCACGCGGGTCAGGTCTTTGCCGGACTCGGAGATTTTGGAGAGCTGGGAGAGAGCTTGTTCCGTTTGCCCTTGGAGGATGGCCTCGGACAGGCCGGAGACTTGCGCTTGGGAGGCGAGTCCGAAAACTCGGAGCACGTCGTCTTCGACGATTTGTTTGTCGCAGAATGATATGAGCTGGTCGAGGGCGCCTTCCGCATCACGCATGCCGCCTTCGGCCCCGCGGGCGATGGCTTCGAGGGCTTGAGTCTCGATGGTCACCCCTTCCTTGTCACAGATCATCTGGAGATGATTCACGATGAGTGAATCGGGAATCGGTTTAAGGTCAAAGCGTTGGCAGCGGCCCATGATGGTCGGTAATACCTTGTCGGCTTCCGTCGTGGCAAAAAAGAATTTCACATGGGGAGGCGGCTCTTCAAGGGTTTTAAGGAGGGCATTAAAGGCCTCCTTGGTGAGCATGTGCACCTCGTCAATGATATAGATTTTGAATTTTCCACGCGTGGGGGAATAAGCCACATCTTCCCGGAGCTGGCGGATTTGGTCGATCCCGCGGTTGCTGGCGGCATCGATTTCGATCACATCGAGGCAACGGCCATCCGCGATTTCCTGGCAGATCGTATCGCCGGGGTTCACTTCCGGTTTGGGGCCACCTTCGCAATTCAGGCATTTGGCCATGATCCGGGCCGTCGATGTCTTACCTGTTCCTCGTGGCCCGACAAAAATATAAGCATGGGCGACGCGGTTCTGCCGGATTGCATTTTTGAGGGTGCGTGTGATGTGGTCTTGGCCGACGACTTCATCCAGCGTCTGGGGGCGGTATTTTCGGGCGAGTACAAGATATGACATGAGAATTTTAAAAAGATAATTCCGGGTCGAACAGGGTTTAAAAAAAAAGTAATCAAAAGGGACGGCGACAGCGCAAACAAGACTACCGTTGCTGCATTCCTGCCCTAGCGGGATTTGCAAGCTCGCACTCCGCCGTCCGAGAGAAGAGTAAAAGTGAAAACGGAAAAGAGCGCAAAGGAAAAAAATGTCGAATCCACCGGGGCCGGTATTTACCTGCCGATGAGGAAGGCCGAATATGACAGGATTGCTGTGCAATTTGCCCAGGAACGCCCGTATTGGTCTGTATTAGATGAGGCGTTGATTGGTTAATTCATCCGATCGCTCCCGGGAGGGGCCCAGAGTTTTGGATTTGGGGTGTGGGACAGGTACTCCGATTGACACAGATTTTGTAGGAAATGTGTCCGCCCATGCCAAATCGGATAGAGTGAGGTTAGAAAGTTAACCTCAGATACATGCAGTCTTCCGAAAGACACTCACAGAAGGGTTTAACCGAAGATTAACGCAGATTGTCACAGATTATGTGGGGAGAGTGTCCACCCATGCCAAATCGGGCAAGGTCGGAGAAAAAAGTTAATCGTAGAGCAATTTGCCCGGACAAAAATCCTCAAATCTCAGCTTTGCGCCACTCTATCGGATCATTCTCACGCGCAAGTGGATTTTATATCCACGTTTTCCAGTACAGATCATTTCAGCAAACTAAAGAAGGGGAGCTTTGCCGCCCCCTTCAAGGGCAAGGGGAAAGAACGAGTCGATGGGGGGGGGAGAAGTGGTGACTAGTCAAACATACCCTTTTATCTCCGGTTAGCCTTGTCTGCTACGAGAGAAATCTGGGAATTAAACTTGAAAGCATGGCTCTCGAGGTTAGTCTCTCGACTTATCTATGGCGCGCAAAGCAGCAATCATCGGGTGCGGAAGCACAAAAATCACAGGAAAAACAGGTTGGGCTATCGGTTATGCCCACGCGAATGGATACCTCGCCGCTGATCCGGCTATTGAACTCTACGGGGTCGATCCGAATGCGGAGAATGCCGCCGCTTTCGGCGAAAAATACGGGATCCCCGCCTCGCGGCTCTTTAAATCCACAGCCGAGCTATATGCAGCAGTCACCCCTGATTATGTGAGTATCGGGACCTGGCCGAAACTCCACTCCCCCCAAACTATCGAGGCGGCCAATGCCGGGGTCAAAGGAATCATCTGCGAGAAACCCATCGCGGTCAGCCCGGCAGAAGTCAGGGAAATGATCGATGTCTGCACAAAAAAGAATGTTAAACTCGCCATCAACCACCAGCGCCGCCATTATCATGGGAATACCACGATTAAAAAACTGCTCGCTGAAGGGGCCATCGGCGATGGGGTCACGGCGGAATTCCGCATTGCTGATGATTGGGATATCATGTCGTGGACGGTTCACTGGTTTGACTATGCAAATTATATTTTTGGGGCGACCCCGGAATGGGTTCTGGCCGGGATGGATATCACGGGTGAACGCCGTTACCAACACGCGATGGAAAATGCCTCGGTCATCCTCGCCCAATATCCCGGTAACCGCCAGGCGGTCTTTATCACAGGCCCAGTAAATCCCCAGCCGTACATGGTGTATTTCCGTGGGAGCAAAGGAATGATCCAGTTCCCCGAAGGCAGCACGGTGCGTGTGATTAATGAACAAGGGCTGAGCGTTTACGGTGAGAATGATCAGGCACCCGCTGATCCGATGAAATGTATGGCCGAGCAAATCATTAATGCCGTCGAAAAAGGTGAAGACATGATTTGTAGCGCAGCAAATTGCGCAGCAGCCACGGAAATGGCCTTCGCCGCCCATGAATCAGCCAAGTCTGCTAAAAAAGTTTATTTACCCATAAAATTCACGGACGCCCCGCTGGAGCGGTGAAATATTCCTGGTAAGACAGGCGAGAGTCCCGTGGCGATTGGGAGAGTTTATGTCTCCACGTCCGGGATGAGGGCTGGAATAATTATCCTCCAGCCTAAATCCAAGTCTCGAAAGTGTACCCGTCGCACTGGACAAGCTCGGAGAGGGTGAAACGTTCTTCGTACCTCGGGAAAAAAGCATCGGCATCGGAGAATACTTGGGGTATTCGGGAGATGAGTAATTTATCACAGTCACCCAGAAAGTGGCTGTAGATTTGTTCGCCCCCGATGATAAAAATCCCTCGGGTAAGGGCATTGTTTTTTACCCAGGCTTTGGCTTCTTCCAGGTTTAAAACAATTTGCGCGCCCTCGCTCTCGACCCTAGCGCTATTTGCGCCGGTGATGACGAGATTGGTGCGGTTCGGCAAGGGCTTTTTCGGGAGGCTGTCCCAGGTTTTCCGGCCCATGACCACGGTGTGTCCGGTGGTGAGTGCCTTAAACCGTTTGAGATCACCGGATAAATGGAGTAAGAGCTGGTTATTACGGCCAATCTCGTAATTCTGCCCGTGTGCGACAATGGCGGTGATCATACGGCGATGGGCATTTTGATGGATGGATGGCACTGGTAATTCTCCAGCGTGAAATCCGCGTATTGAAAAGCGAAAATGTCTTTCACCTCAGGATTAATCTTCATAGTCGGCTGGGCAAAAGGTTCGCGAGCAAGTTGCTCTTTGAGTGCCTCGATGTGGTTGAGATAAATATGGGTGTCCCCGCCTGTCCAGACGAATTCCCCGGGCTCGAACCCGCAGACTTGGGCGAGCATGAGGGTGAGGAGTGAATACGACGCGATATTAAAGGGGAGTCCCAGACCCACGTCACAGGAACGCTGGTAAAGCTGGCAGGAGAGACGGTTATTGGCGACGTAGAATTGGAACAGGGTGTGGCAGGGGGGGAGGGCGACTTTATCGGCCTCTCGGGGATTCCAACCGGTCACAATATGCCTGCGGCTGTCGGGTTTTTCTTTCAGGTCTTTGAGCAAACGCTGGATCTGATCCACGCCGTCGAGGTGATAGGAGTAATGGTCCCAGGAACCATCCGGGTCGAGCTGGGGTGTCGCGCCGTAGTTACGCCACTGGTGACCATAGACCGGGCCGAGCTGTCCGGCAGGACGGTTGAAACGCGCGGTTTGCTCCGCAGTGCTCCATTCATCCCAGATCGTCACTTTATTTTCCTGGAGCCAGGGATTATCCGTGCAGCCGCTGAGGAACCAGAGTAGCTCATAAATGATGGAACGCAGGTGGAGCTTCTTTGTGGTGACCAGAGGGAAACCTTCTTGCAGGTTAAAACGCATCTGCCACCCAAAAACCGAGAGGGTGCCCACACCTGTGCGGTCGGATTTTTCCGCCCCGTTTTTGAGGATATGATCGACTAGTTCCAAATATTGCTTCATGGCAGGTTATCTAAACAGTCTTTTTTGCGGCTGTGAAGCCGGTTATTCAAGAAAATAGGAACTCAATATCCAGCGGGGTGGATACGCGCAATTTGCCCGAGTGAAGCGTGATCTTTTTACCATCGGCCGTGATGGAGGAGACCTTTCCAAAGCCTTTTGGCGTCGGGACGCAGCCCATAATGTAGTTAATCTTCAAAGGTGCCTTTGCCGATAACGTGATATGGGTGGGGAATCCCCGTTTGGAGAAGGAATTTGGACTACTGCATTCCTTGATGGTTTCTCCATAATAACTCGTGACATCCTCCATGCCCATTACCGCGAAATGCCGTCCGTTCCACGGAGCAAAATGCCTGCCGCCATTGGAAATCCAGAAAATGGTCTGGCGCAAAATGCGCGGGTCTTTGAGGGCGAACCAGACATATTGTTCTTGAGGGAAACTGGCTGCACTCCAGGCAAAGGGAAGGTCCGGGTCACTGGCCATCATCACGAGGTCTTCAAATCCTTTCCGGGCGGGATACCGGCTCAAGTCGGTAAATTCCCCCGTGGCCAAAGGCACTTTGCCGAGGCTGGAGAATGTGCCCCCGGCTTTGAGACTGGTGTAACCGGCATTCTCAGGTTTCTCAAGACCTTTCGGGAAAACCTCTCCGAATTTAAAAGCACTCGTGGAGATCAGTCCGGAACCGGGCATTTCGGGGAATTTTAATGTGGCATGGTGACCGAGATTCATCGGGCCATTGATCCCGGAGATAATGTGTTGGTTATAGACCGCCTGATGCCCGTCGCGGAGTAAAAGTACTTTATCGATCCTGCCCCCCAGATCTTTTTGTTTTTGGCTGACATGCAGGACGTGGTCACCATCTTCACTGATATTTTTTTCCAGTTTCCACGGGGCATTGGCGCTCTCACCATGGAGCTGGAGTGTTTTGCCTTTGACCACCTGGCCCCAACCACCGAAAGGCATACAGAGGAAGTCTCCCCTGAGGATACGGAGGATCGGAGGCTGGATAGAGGGGGATTTTTCCTTATGCCACGGGGCAACGGAGTAAGGCTGTAATTTACGCTTTTTCCGGTCAAAGACGACGGGGGCCAAGTGACCTCCCGTTTGTGTCAAGGCTAGCTCGACAGTCGATGATTTTAATGTCCAGGATTTCTGACCAAAGACGACGGAATGAGTGCTTTTTGGGGATGGCATATCCCCGTATTTTTACGCATGCCGGTTTGATTGCCAATCGAAAAATGCAAACAGACTAAGCAGGATCTAAAATGTGATCTGTACTAGAAAAAGTAGACACGGGATTCTCTTACGAGCGAGAATATAGAAAAGACAATATAATCTTGAGTTTAAACAGGAAGCGGCACGGATGTTGAGCATGGAGGAATTAACAGCCCCCCCACAAGGGGGATAAAGTGAAAGCTTCTTGCTTTCAAAACAACTAACCATAGAGAATCCCGTCTCGAACAATCCCATTGCACTTCAGCCATTGGAGACCACACACGTCAACCACTCTTTGGGAATTGATCATTAATATGGCGGTTCTTATTTTTGGAACATTTTAACCAGGACTTTTGTGATTCGATTGCTTGCGCCGTTAGGTGATTTTCCAAGTTTTTTCACTAACAGGCCCTTATCTACTGTTCTGATTTTGTCAAGAGCGACCTGCCCTTTTTTGCCCTGAAATGAACACTCAATACGCGTGGGGTAGGAGCACCCCTTAGTAGTCATCGGAGCTATGATCACTGTCCCGATATGTCGATTCATCTCATCGGGTGAGATGATAGTGCAGGGGGCGTGTTTTTCGGATAGCACGACCTTGGGTAGGGTCAAGTGTCACGAGATAAATATCAAAGCGGTTTATTTCCACTCCCATTCCTCCGAATCCCAGAGTGAAGGTTTTATGTCGGTATGCAGTAATGAGTCGTCTTTAAAGTGGGCCATTTAAGCAAAAGCTTTATCCCAGTCGGAGCGCGGGGCTTTGGATGATTGGATGATAATGGCGTTGTCACGCACATTGAGTTCGACATCGTCGCTTAACCCGCATTGTTCAATCAGGGGCTTGGGAATGCGGATTCCACGTGAATTTCCAATGGCAATGAGTGCTGTCTTCATGTTTGTAGGTAATCACATTGTGACTACTTCGTCGAGATGCTTCAGCCCAAGATTATAGATGTCAGGATAACGACAGGATATACCGGCATTTTTTTAAGATGCCGGTATGATCACCGATCAAAAAGCGCAGGGGATATAAACCGGTTAAGGATTTACTTGGACACGGGTGGGTGCATTTGATAACGGGCGGGGATGAGGATCGACATCGGGTTGGTAACCC
>JAWXBN010000004.1 GCA_034440155.1 Verrucomicrobiota bacterium
GGCCGGCTCTTTCCGGAACGCCTGGGCCACGGCCCGGCGGAAGACGACGACGATCCGCCGTCGCATCTTCCGTCCGACCGGAAGTGGCGCGCGATCTCCGCCAAGGAAAGTGCCTATATCCAGAGCGTGGATAACGAGATCCTCCTGCGAATCGCCCGGGAAAACAAAACCCTGGTGCGGATGGAGCACGCGGTCGGAGAGTTTGTGGTCGAGGACACTACGCTGGTCTCACTGGCGGCAGATGGGCCGCCGGATGAAAAGGTCATTGACGACCTGCGCTGCGCCTTCGCCCTCAGCCGCTACCGCACGGTCCATCAGGACGTGGGCTTCGGAATCCGGCAGATTGTGGATGTCGCCTTGAAGGCGCTTTCTCCCGGGATCAACGACACCACCACGGCCACCACCTGTGTGGAATATCTGACCGCGATTCTGGCGCGGCTGGCGGTCCGGCGGATCCCTTCAAATTACCGCCATGAGGAAGGGGAGTTGCGCGTGATCGCCCTGGGGCTGAGCTTCGAAAGCTTGCTGGCGGAATCCTTCGACGAAATCCAAAGCAGTTCCAAAGGCAATCTTACCGTCATGTTGCGGATGCTCGAAGGCCTGCAAACCTTGGCCGGGTTGACTGCCAATCCTCCCCACCGGCGGGTGCTAGGTGAACAAGCCGATCAGATTGCCGAACTGGCGGAGCGCACCCTCGAGTTTCCGCACGAGCAGACCCGGTTTGAGAGTCGTTTGGCGCAAGTGCGTGAAGCACTCAAGGCAGAGCTGGTTTTACCAATTTACGAACCACCCGCCGAAGCATGAAGACTATAATCAGTAACACTCCCCTTCCCCTCCGGTTGTAAGAGCCCCCGTCAATGGGACATTTCAAAAGTAGAGATTTCAAGCCGCTTTGGTTGTTGTGTTTTGGTTTGCTAGTTAAGTGTTAGACCTTAGTAGGGTTTCACCTCATTGCGGGAGCGGATCGAATGTTCTCTCTATAACCGATATAAAATCAGAAGTCTGACCACAAAATCTAACAATTAAAACACTTAGAAAGGAAACAACACATGACAAAAACCACGCAATCGCATACCGATCCGTCGGACTCAGCCAAGCAACTGAAGTCGATTTTCGCCGCTGGTCCGAACAGGTTCGTAAACAGCTTGAACCAACGCGGGTGGGCACAGGCTTTCTGGATCTTGTCTCTTCGTTATTAGAGGGCACGTCGGGCGTGTTAGATAGTCTTGGGAAGAAGGTCAGCGAAGCTCTAACGTATAAGACTGGAGAAATGACAGGTCCAGGCACCTTGACATGCACTAGCTGTAAAAAAGAAATGCACTTCGACGAGCCCGGGCATGTGCCGCCTTGCGCTGGGTGTAATGGCACCATATTTCGCAAGCATTACTAAAGTTACATCATCGAGAGTAGCGTGCAGGTTACGTTTCTGTGACGGATCTCGCGAGGTAGGGCTTCACCCCATGGTGATTTTTACCATCAGGGGCTATTCTTGAGTCGAGTAGAAACCCCCTCATGAAAAATTCGAGACACCTCGGCATGTGAACCGCCTCAAATGACATTCCATTTACCAGATCCCGAAAACCAAATCACAAAGCCATGAAATCAGTTGCATTACTTACACCGATCATCGCACTCGCTGCCACAACCGGAACCCTTTTCGCGGAACACCACGAAACAACGAACAAACCATCCGAAAAGAACTTTGATGATGACTGATTGCGGAAGAAATCTAACACCATGAAAAAACTCATTGTATTTGATCTCGATGGCACACCCGAGGAAATCAAATCGCCTCTCGATGTCGTGGAAAAATCGGGGTCAGGCTGAGAATTGAGATAACTTTACAGGCGAAATGTGATGAGGCCTTAGCCGGGCTCAATGCAAAAGCCTCACCGTATCGCCTTGAGGATATTCAGAGTTATACCGCTGATTCTAATTATTTTCGATTCGAGTACTGAGATTCATCGGGAATGATGGAGGGATACCCCTTCGATAGACCCACTTCGACAGAAGCAGCCCGAACTTTTAAAGGAATGTAGACAACGGTAAAGGTGAAGAGGTGGACAGATTTTAATTGACTCGGAGCTCAGTCAGCCATAACTCTGGAGCGCAATGGCACAAATCGACTACTCAAACCCTCAGACTGACACGGTTCAACTCAAGCGCACTCTTGGTAAGTGGCAGTTGCTTTTTTACGGCCTAGGAAGCATGTTAGGTGCGGGCATTTACGCACTGGTCGGGAAAGCCGCCCTGATGATGGGAAACGCCGTCTGGATGGCGTTCGCGGCGGCAATGGTGGGAGCGATTCTCACCGGGCTATCCTATGCCAGCCTCGGCTCGCGCCATCCGCGCGCCGGCGGGGCGGCGTATGTCACGCAGCACGCCTTCGGCATCACGATTCTAAGCTATATCGTCGGTATCGCCGTCACTATGTCGGGCCTCACCAGCATGGCGGCCGGCACGCAGGCGATGGCGGATAACCTTCTTAAGGGCTTTTCACTGCTGGCGAATCAGCCCTACCAGGCGGGTTCGATCTGGATCAAACCAGTCTCCGTAGTGATCGTACTGATGATCGGGCTGGTGCTGATCAAAGGGATACGCGAAAGCATGTGGGCGAACCTGATCTGCACGTTCGTCGAGGCGGCAGGCCTGCTGTTTATCATCGCGGTCGGCATGCGGTTCTGGGGATCAGTCGATTACATGGAAATGCCCGTCGGCACCGACACGGGACATTTTTCCACCGTGCTGATGCTGGTGCTGAGCGGCGCGGTGCTGACGTTCTTTTCATTTATCGGATTTGAAGACATTTTGAACGTATCCGAAGAGGTGAAAAATCCGTCGCGAGATGTCCCGTTCGGGCTGGTCGGGGCGATGATCCTGGCCACGCTGATTTATATGGGGGTCGCGATTACCGCCGTCAGTGTGATTCCGTATCAGGAGTTTGCTGATTCGGGCTCGACACCACTGGTTCGCGTGGCGCAGGTGGCCGCGCCGTGGTTTGGCAGGATCGATGTGGTGTATGTCGGCATCAGTATTTTCGCCATCGGGAACACCGCGCTGCTGAATTATCTGATGGGTTCGCGACTGTTGTACGGGATGAGCCGCCAGGGATTGCTGCCCGGATTTCTCGGCATCGTTAATGCCCGAACGCAAACGCCCGTGGTGGCGATATGTGTGCTGTTCCTGATCGTTACCGCTCTGATCGCCGTCGGAAATGTCAAAGCATTGGCCGAATCCACCGTGCTGCTACTGCTTTGCGTCTTTATCATCATGAATGCGAGTCTGATTCGCCTAAAGCTAAAAAAGGATGAGCCGAAAGGTCGATTTGAAGTGCCGCTGTTGGTACCGATCCTCGGTCTACTGGTGTGCGGCGCGATGTTGGTTCGCCGTGCGATCGACCCATTTCTCGGGAAAGAAATCACCTCCGAAGCGTATCTGCCGCCTATGCTTGCAGCCGTGATCATCGTGGCGGCAGCGGGGCTGTATTTCGTCGTTTCGCCGGTAAAAGTGGCAGAAGAAGGTAAGATCAAGCGGGATTGATAACCGCTTCGGCGTTCGGGACCCCAGGAAAATGGTTCCATCGGGCAGGGACGCCCTCTGGTGCACGCGGGGACGCATGCGCTCCCTGATCCTAGGGCAAGTGGGGGCCGCTCTCCCTACACACGAAAAATCTAGGGCCTTTGCGTGAAACTTATTTTTCCAGAACGTGACTGGGGATCA
Source organism: Verrucomicrobiota bacterium (assembly GCA_034440155.1). Taxonomy (NCBI): domain Bacteria; kingdom Pseudomonadati; phylum Verrucomicrobiota; species Verrucomicrobiota bacterium. The sequence goes on from JAWXBN010000004.1 coordinate 3,721, forward strand.
AACTCAGTCGCCTCACCCGCATCGCCCTTTTTGATCAAATGCCCCGTGGTCACTGACGAGGGGGAACTCATCCCTCCAGTTGAGAGGAGCAATTTGCTCGCCCGATTAGCTCTGCCAACTGAGCACCGAGCACATAGCACTTCGCACATCCTCCTTTCCTTCGTGGCTTTCGTGTTCTTCGTGGTGAAAATTGCCCCCTTTGGAACTCCGGGACGGGGATAAAAAGGTAAAATCAGCTATTGCCTTGGGAGATGGGTCCCTTAATAAATGGGAGTCTTATGCCTGATACTTTACGCGCTGAACGTTGTTTGAATGGTTGGTGGGACTTTCACCCGGTCCTGTCGGAAGAAGGTAAGAAACATTTACCCCCCGGGCCGATGCCGGTGGACGGATGGCATAATGGCAAATTGATCGTGCCGGGTTCTTGGACCTGTGGTGGATATGTGCCGGGGCTGGTGGCAGGAACCTCCGAGCAGGAAGAGGCGAAACCATGGATCAAATGGCGGATGTTCGACAGTTACAATAACCCGCCGGAATGGGAGCAGACGTATACGGGCTGGCTCAAACGGACATTTAAACTGGATAAAAAAACAGCTGGGCGCCGTTACAAAATCCATTTTGGGGCGATCTTACGCGAGAGCTGGATATATCTGAATGGCCGGGAGATCGGGCGGAGCCTTAACGGAGTGTTACCCGTCGAGCTGGATGTGACCGATACGATCCGGGCCGGTAAAAACGAGGTGGCGGTTTATTGCACGGACTACCGCCGTGACGGGCAGGGAAAGACTTTTGTGCCGAATGGTTATGACCAGTTATTAGTGCATAACGGCATCTGGCAGGATGTTTACCTGCGTTCCCATGCGGATTGTCACCTCGAGGATATCACGATCCGCACGAGTGTGCGTGAACAAGAGCTGACGATCCTGGCGACGATCACAAATCAATCCACCCAGGGCCGTGATGTATCCCCTTCTTTTGCCGTAAAAAATAACGGTATGGTGGAACTCTCAATCGAGGGTGGCCGCCTTTCGCTCGAACCCGGTGAACGCAAAAAAATCGAAATAACCCGTTCATGGAAATCATACATCCCTTGGAATACGCAGACACCGCACCTTTACCACTTAGAGACACAACTCGCCGAGGGGCGCAATGTCATTGATTTGCAGAGTGACCGGTTCGGTTTCCGCGAGATTTGGATCGAGGGGCCACACGTCTTGCTCAATGGTGACCCGTGCCACATGTTCGGGGATTGGTGTCACAAGAGCACATTTGACGTCTTCCAGCCCGCCTACATCCGGCAGTGGTTCCGCATGCTCAAGGATTGTAATATGAATTACCTACGGACCCACATGTTCCCGCATCCACCGGTGCTCCTCGATATAGCCGATGAAATGGGGATCCTCGTCTGTGTGGAGTCCGCCTTTGCATTTGGTGGGCAGATGGCTTTGGATGCGGAGGAATTCTGGAAAAATACGCGTGTCCATATCCGCGAGATGGTTTCGCGTGACAAGAATCATCCTTCGGTCATCCTCTGGAGTGTCGGTAATGAAACACGTTGGTCCGGCAATCAATCCGCTGTGATCAAAAACGGTCCGGGCCTACGCAAACTCTGTGAGGAACTCGACCCCACCCGCATTCCCTACCATGACGGGGACAGTACCCTCTGGGATGAACGCGAACAGCACTTGCTCAGCCGGCATTACGGGCTCGAATCCGCCGGTGAAGGCTGGTGGGATAAAAAGCAGCCTTTGCATGTCGGGGAGGTCGGTAAATGGCATTATGGCCAGCCCCACGACAATGGCATCTACGGGGATGACTCCATGTATGCTTCCTTTGCTGAGTGCCACCGTGCCATCGCACGGGAAGCTTATGATGTGATCGAGCTCGCCCGTAGCAATGAGGTGTGTTGCCTTTTCCCGTGGAATCTCTCCGGGCTGGATAATTACCGCCCTTGGCCCGAAGAGCACCGTTTTGAAATCAAGGAGCCCGAGTCTCCTGGATTCAAAATCCTGCGCACGGCCGCATTCACGAGTGAATTCTCCTGGTGGGAACCCAACGGCAAGGGGTATGCGCCGGGGGTGGGTTTTGAGCTGATGAAAAAAGCGTTCCGCCCCTTAGCGGTTATTGTCCGCGAGAGGCTCTCCCGATTTTTTGATGATGCCACTGTGAAACATACGGTGAGCGTGGTGAATGACACGGGTGATATTGTCCGGGGCGATTTGCGCGTGCGCCTTTTCCGGGGGGAGAAAGTCCTCCATGAAGAAACCGGCCCGGTGGAAATCAAAAATGGGCGGTTGTATAAAAAGCAATTTGCACTGCCTTTGGTCAAACTGGGTGAAGCCACTGACCTGATCATCGTCACCGACCTGTCCGATACCGCACAGGTGTATGACCGGCATGAGCGCAATTTGCGCGTGACCCCGGCGACCGAGCGCAAGCGTGAATGGAAACTCCCGGTCGTGGCGATCCTCGGGGATGGTCCGGTGAAACAAATCCTCTCCGACCACAAGGTGAAAACCCTCCGGGTAAAATCTATTGATAAAGTCGATATCAAAAAAACACCCCTCTTGCTGATCGAATGCAATGGCGTGGAAGCAGCAAGTAAACAAAACCAAGAACTTGAGACTTTCCTCGCCAAAGGCGGGCGGGCTGTGATCCTCGAGCAGTCCTCCTGCATCTTCCCGGTATTAGATATAGACCAGAAACCTGTCGAGAGATGCCATATCCGTGGAGGGCAAAATGATATTCTCGCGGGATTAGGCGCGGGCGATTTTGAATTCTGGGGTGAAGACCCTTATGCCGTGATGGGTTCCGACTCGGCGGTGGTTCGTCTCCCTTACCGGAAACCTTCCAAAGGCAATATCCGTATTTTGCTGCATTCATCCTACGGTGATTTTGGTGGGGAAGGAATGAGGTTTTCCCCTTTATTCGAGTACCGGAGCGGGAAAGGAACCGTGATCGCCTCACAATTACGGATTACTGATAAAGCGGCCACCCATCCCGTGGCCCACGCCTTAATCGGGAGATTCCTCGACTACGCAGCGAAATACAAGGCCCGGGCGATTTGCCCGGTCGAGGCAGTCGGGGCTGTGCCTGCCGAGACTCTGGCGAGGATCGGCGTCTCGACGGCGGATGTTTCATCATTAGTGCTTGTGGACGGGAAGGCTGTCCCGAAAAAGATAGCCCTCGACCTAGCGGCCCGTGCCCGCAAAGGGGCGACGATTTTTGTCAGTGCACTCGACCGCGGGAGTGTCGCGGTGCTCGCTAAAGCTTTTGACCTGGAGATCAAAGCGGTGGATCTCGGTAATCAATATAACCTTGTCCGCGCCTGTGACCACGAGCTTTTGGAAGGGGTCAGCCAGCATGAGACATTCTGGCTGGATAAAGTGCAATATACTTATGGGGTGGAGAACCGGTTAATGACGGATGTGCTTTTGGAGTCAGCTCAGGGGCAGGCGCTCTTGGTCAGTGAGCGCGAGAGTTGCTGGCGCGAATTTTTCACGCAGGATGCGATGAGTGAATGGCTGCGGATGCCGGTGGTGACCTCGCTTTTATGGAATGGGCCGCGCCGCAGTGCCGCGGGGCTTTTGGAGTTTCCCTACGGGAAAGGCCGGCTCATCCTCTGCCAGATCCCCCTCGCTACGGATGAGTATGCGAAGGCGGATTGTTTCTGGTCCCACCTCTTAGCCCGGGCGGGAGCCTCATTTGGGAGTCCTTTGCTCGTGGGTGAATCGGTAGAGGCGGGGAGTAAACGCAGTGACGGCTTTGCCACAGCACTGCAAACCCTTTGTGATCCGGATGAGACGACCTTTCAGGAAATCCTGAAGGTCGGGATTTGCACCGAGATCCGCATGGCAAATGCGGCCATCAGTAATGGATTCCCCTGGGTGCGTATGGATAACGAGCAGGGCGAGATCCTGCTGGATACTCCTGCGCGTGAAGTGGTGATGACTTACCAGCTCCATGCCGGACGTATGCGCAAGGCTGTCCCGGTCGAAGGCGGATGGCCCGATCCCAGCCAGCAGACGTTATTAGGGCTGGAAGGCGACGGCACAGTCGAGCTTTATGTCAATGGCCGCCCTTATGAGGCAGTGCATCTCGGGCAGGCCGGCAGCGGTACCGTCGCGGATATCGATCTGGACTTGGTTTTTAATACGGTCATCTTGCGTTGGAAACCCGAAGGCGGTAAACGCCTCGCCTCACTCTGGCGTAACCGCCAACGTCAACCCGAGATTGAATTCTTGTTCTTGGTCTAGCTTGGGGGGGGATTAATAACTAAAAACTTCGCCGTCCTTGAAGAAACGTTTTAATTCGATCTGGGCGTTTTCAGAGGAATCGGAGGCGTGGATGATATTTTTCATGACATCGACACCGAAATCACCGCGGATGGTGCCTTTGTCAGCTTTTGTGGAGTCTGTCGGGCCGACAAGATCCCGGATTTTTTCCACGGCGTTTTCACCTTCGAGGGCGAGGGCGACGACGGGGAAGGATTTCATAAAAGCGGCTATATCAGGGAAAAAAGGTTTAGAGGCCAAGTGGGCATAGTGTTCAGCGAGGATCGTGTCATCAAGGGAGATCATTTTGATTCCGCGAACCGTGAAACCATTGTTTTCAAAGCGTTTAATGACATCTCCGATGAGTTTTTTCTGTACACAATCGGGTTTAAGCAAAATAAGGGATTTTTCCATGGCGAAAAATAGATAATGAATTTATCTAAAGTCGCAATGCTTATTTATGGTTATTTAGCGTATCATTCCTCACACGTGTTTATCTGAAAGCCTTCAAAATTTTCCTTTGCCCAACAGCTTGACGGGGAGCCCTGCAATCGGTACTGTCCAAACCTTTACTCCGAGAAAGGTCGGCACTATGACCCCTTGCTTTCCCTAAGAGGGCGAGGTTTTTTTGTCGGTGTAAATCGCGTAATTACATTAATTTGAGAAAAAGGAGCAGTAATATGAGTACGGTTGAATTAGCCAACAGGGCGAAGATTTTGACACCTTCGAAGACATTGGCCATTGATAGCAAAGCAAAGGGCATGAAAGCCGAAGGAATTGAAGTATTTAATTTCGGAGCTGGGGAACCTGACTTTGACACTCCTGACTATATCCGTAATGCCGCTGTCGAGGCGTTAAATTCCGGATTCACTCGTTACACCCCCTCCAGTGGGATTCCTGAACTACGCCAAGCGATTGCTGATAAACTCAAAAAAGATAACGGTATCGACTATAAGGCGAACCAAGTCATCGTAAATTGCGGGGCTAAACACTCTTGCTTTAACGCGATCATGGCCACGATTAATCCCGGCGACGAAGTCATCATTCCTGCCCCTTACTGGCTCAGCTACCCTGAAATGGTCAAGCTCGCTGGTGGTGAACCCTACATGGTCCAGACGAAGGAAGAAAACGGATTTAAACTCACCGCTGATGAATTACGCGAATCCATTTCGCCCGCCTCCAAAATGGTGATCCTGAATACCCCGGGTAACCCCACCGGCGCGGTTTACACCCGTCAGGAACTCGAAGACATCGTGGAAGCTGCTTTGGAAGATGATCTCTTGATCTTGAGCGATGAAATCTATGAGAAACTTGTGTATGATGATGCTCAACATTTCAGCGTGGCCTCATTCAGCAAGGAAGCTTATGAAAGCACAATCACGATCAATGGCTTCAGCAAATCTTATGCGATGACCGGATGGCGCTTGGGTTATCTCGCCGCTCCCGAGGCGATCGCCAAATCCATCGACTCCATCCAGAGCCATAGCACATCAAATCCCACTTCCTTCGCCCAAAAGGGCGCCTTGGCTGCGCTGAAAGATTCCGCCGCCTCTGAGGAGTTTATTAATACGATGCTTGTTGAGTTTAAGAAACGCCGCCATTACATGTTTGAACGGATCAGCGCCATTGATGGTCTCTCCGTTATTAAACCCATGGGTGCTTTTTACATGCTGGTGAATATTTCTCAGTCCGGCCTGAAATCCGCCGAGTTCACCGAAAGACTCCTCGAGGAAAAGAAGGTTGCTGCTGTCCCTGGAATTGCTTTTGGTGATGATAAATACATCCGCTTGTCTTATGCCACAAGCATGCAGATCATTTCTGATGGCCTCGAAAAACTCGATGAATTCTGCCAGAGCCTGAAATAATCAGGATCAGTTCATTTTTCTCCGGAAAAATCAAAGCGCCGCAATTTGCGGCGCTTTTTTTTGTTCCAGAATATTTGATGCGAAGGAAATATTTTAGGCGCACACGGACATAGATTCTTTGGCTGGCGGGTGGGGCGCAGTCGTCTGAGGGAAACAATATGACACCAGTCAGGCACTTAGGACTTCGTGGGTCAAATGAGAGAAATGTCCGCAATGACGTGGCGGGATTACTCAGTGTGGTGCCGGGTCTCGGGCACTTTTACAAAGGATACAGGATAATGGGGCTTTCCCTGTTTTTAATCGGGATTCCGCTCGTATTTTTTGTTTCCGGGATCATGGTTTTGGCGACACTGGGGATTAGTTTGTTTTTCCCCTTCGCTTTTTGGGGATTCAATGCGTGGCATGCCTTCGAAGTAAAAGACCACAACCATCATCATTGGTTTTTATAAGCTGATGATGAGTGTGAGTGGATGAAAGCAAATTGCTGGTAAACAATTTGCACACTGGGATCGTGTCATCCCCTGACCGTTTCGACAGGAGGAGTTAAGGATATTTTCACCACGATAATCACGAAGATGGAGTATGGAGGGTCGAGATTCTCTCTCGACCCGGATCGGGTTACCACGGATCGGGCGAGCGAGCACGTCCCCGAGTGCATCCGATGGCACCCCCGCCTTAATGGAACATTTTCAGGCACCAAACGCCTTCGGGACAATTTGCGCGATAATGGCGGCGCAAGACGCGGGGACCGAGGATGCTTCCCAGTAACATTCTGGAAAAATAAGTTTCACGCAAAGTTTTTTGAATTTCCGCGTGTAGGGCGAGCGGCCCTGCTTGCCACGGGCCAGAGTTTCTCTGGTTACATCCGGCATTCGGCAAGCAGGGCCGCCTCGCTCTACAGAAAAAGGGGTTCACCACAGCATTGCTTCCCCCCCTTCGTGGTGCAATTTGCTCCTCGCAACTGGAGGGACAATCTTCCGATTATCCGGGCCGAGCATTCACTGCGGTCAGAACCATTCCGACCCCAAACGCCTTCGGGGCAATTTGCGCGAAAACGGAGATGAAAGTGGACATTCCCCGTATCCCAAAGGTGTATATCCTTACAAGAAATAGATATATATGTTATTATTAAAAAGGCACTTACAGCTCTTCATCTAATACATTCCCCTCTCCTTTCCAATACTATTAGCCTGTCCCTTATTTTAGAGGCGCCACGCGGCAGTATTTAAGGGGTGTAATCCTAGGAAATTTCGGCGCTCTCACACAAGATAAATTCGTCCGTGACCACTTGAAAAACTTCACCTTCGTGCGATGTATTTTCTTGACCGCGGTGAAGCTTATTTCTAGGGCTTCACAGCATGATGTGCGCACAATGCGGCCCTAGGCAGGATGCTTATTTGTGCCATCGGGGATCATATTTCGAATGGGCAGAAACGGGATCGTCGCGAGGCCGGGCAACGTCAAAAGACAAACAATCACAAAAAAAGTGAAGTATCCTGTGGCCTCTTGGATGTACCCGCTTACCATGCCGGGGAGCATCATTCCAAGAGCCATGAAGCCGGTTGAAATCGCAAAGTGAGCCGTCTTGAAGCGGTCTCCGACAGTCTGCATCAGGAAAACCATAAAGGCGGTAAAGCCGAATCCGTAGCCAAGTTGTTCCAACGCGACAACGGCGGGCACGGACCATCCAGTCGGCTGGAAATGGGCGAGGTAAAGGTAGCCGAGGTTCGGGATATGGACGCAGAGTGCCATCGGAAAAATGCACCGGCGCAAGCCAAAGCGTGCGATGAGGATCCCCCCCACGATGCCTCCGACCACGAGGCCAAGGACGCCAAGAGTGCCATAGACAAGGCCGACTTGTTCGGTGCTTAAACCCAGTCCTCCACTGCTGGGAATGTCCTTCAGAAATGGCACAAGCATTTTTATGAGCATAGCCTCGCCTAACCGAAAGAGCAGGATAAAGGCGAGAACCCATCCGATTTTTTCTTGGCGAAAATAGCTGGCCCAGACTTCGAAAAAGCCAGCCTCCTTGGGCGACTGCACCGTGCGATCCTCAGCGGGATGGGGCAGGATA
>JAWXBN010000005.1 GCA_034440155.1 Verrucomicrobiota bacterium
CGGCAGCCGTACCCTGCGCGATGAGCGCATAACCAAGGGCCGCGAGGATGAGGGTTTTGATTATGTTTAATTTCATATTTTTTTCCTGTTGTGAAATTTGATTTTTATTACTCATATACGTCTAGATAAGTCGTTATTTAGGTTATTTTTTTTTAGATTCCCGCCCCACCAATCAATCGATCAGAAAAAACCTCTTCATTTGTCACGACTCGTCCCTGGAAAACATGGGCGAGGGTGGCTTGATCCATCAGGTTTGCTACATAATTCCTGATATCAAGCATGACCCTGCGGAACCGGCAAACGGGCTCCTGAGAGCATCTCTCGTATCCGCTGAATGAGACACAACCAAGGGGAGCCAAAATACCATCAAAATGCCTGACGATCTCACCGAGAGCAATTTGCTCAGGGGGTTTAGCTAGAATGTAGCCGCCCTTTGTTCCGGGGATACTGTCAGCCCAACCCTTGGACTTTAAATCCAGCATGATGTGTTCGAGAAAACGTTTGGGTATATCATTACGTCTGGCCAATTCACGAATCGGGATCGGTTGTTTAGATTCGTAATACTCGACAAGAGTAAATATGGCTCTCAGTGCATAATCTGTTTTTTTAGATAACTTCATAATAACGACCAGTCTTATCGTATATAAGAAAAATAAAGTCAAGCAGTCATTCAAAAAGATTAAACATAAAAAAGTCAGGCTTCCGACTTGGCTTCCAGTAACACTGACTCGTCACCGGCAATTTCGTAGGTATCATTTTCAGGGAGTTTGGCGAAAAATGAGTAACCGGGTTCCTGTTTCTGGCGTTTTAATACCGCAAATATGCCTTTCCATGTTTCAACCAATCCACGTGGGCTCGCGGGGAGGTGGGCTTCCAGCGCCGTGTGCAATTTGCCTAGATTATAACAGGGAACGGAAGGATACATGTGGTGCTCGATATGATAATTCATCCTCCAATAAAGAAAGCTGGGAAAGGGATGGAGGATAAAGGTACGGCAGCAGAGGCGGAAGTCTGGAACATTTGGCGGGAGGCCAACGTGTTGCGGAAAACCGACAAAAAAAGCCAACCAGCTCCCGATAAAGGGAGCAAGAGTCACAAGCACGATTAATGGCCAGAGATGAAAATAGATGAAGGCACCCAAGAGCAGGGCATTTCCGATCAGGATGAACCGTGACCAGTCGGCGAGGTCCTTGCGGAGCTTTAGATTGCTCTCAGGCATGATGAGGGGTTCCCAAGTCCCCTGCAATTTGCCGAAGGCATAACGGAGATTTGTCAGGACAGAAACCCTGAGGAGGTAGGTATTAAAGATGAAGCTATTAAACCATGTCATGGGATTAACCGTAATCGGCTGGATAATCTCCTGATCGAGATCGTCGTATGTCGTGTATTGATGGTGTTTGACGTGGCTAGCGCGGTAGTGATGGTAATTCCAGATGGTCAGGAAAGAAACGATCCTGATGGCCATATCATTCAGCCAAGGGGTTTTAAATGTGGATTTGTGACTGAGCTCGTGGATCGCCGCCGATGGTCCGAGGAAAGTATAAAATGTCCCGTGGATATAACACAGCAGGGCCGTCACATACCATGGCCACTGGTACCAAGAGTAATAAGCTAGAGCACCAGTGCAAAACACCAAGGCCAAGTGCCCGCCAAATTGCCACCAACCTTTGGCGTCACTCCGTTTCATGAGTTCGCTCATGATCTTTTTATCGACGGGCACACGGTGCCATTTGATTTGTTCTTTTTCCGTGGGGGTAGCAGGTGCTGTGCTCATGATATAATATATTGTTACTAGACTTTTTCGCCTTCGATTAAATCTTGGAAGCTTTGCCGAGTACGGATCACACGGGCTTTGCCTCCATCGACGAGGATTTCAGCGGGGAGGGGACGGGAGTTATAATTCCCGCCCATGACAAAACCGTAGGCACCGGCACTCATGATCGAAAGTAATTCCCCCTCTTTTGGCGCGGGCAATTTGCGGTCGTGGGCAAAACAATCGCCACTCTCGCAGACAGGGCCGACGATATCGGCCACGACCTGTTTTGAGGAGGACTTTTTGACTGGGATAATCTCGTGGAAACTATCATAGAGAGCCGGGCGGATCAGATCATTCATGGCCGCATCAACGATGACGAAATTTTTAATCCCTGTCTTTTTGACGAATTGGACTTCTGTCAGGAGTACCCCGGCATTTCCGGCAATAAAACGGCCGGGCTCAATCACGATTTTTACTCCGAGTGGTTTGAGCAGGGGAATCAAATGATCAGCGTATTCTTGTGGAGTCAGGAATTTTTTGGATTCCTTGCCCTTCCACCATTTCGGCTCAGCACTGGCCAGCGCGTGATCATAAACGATTTCGATCCCGCCGCCGATATCAAATGTTTTAAAGGTGGCATGTTTGCCTTTGAGGTCTTTGACCAAGGGAATGACTTTTTTGACGGCGGCGACAAAGGGTTTTACATCGCCGATGCGAGAGCCGATATGCATCTGCAGGCCGTAAATCTCAATATGGGATAATTTTGCCGCATGGGCATAAACGGCGGGAACCTGCTCAAAAGCGATTCCAAATTTATTTTCATAAGTGCCCGTGGTGATTTTTTTATGTCCGCCGGCCTCGACATTAGGATTCACCCGGACAGCGATGCGGGCTTTTGTGCGCAATTTGCGTGCGACTTTATTTATCCTGTCGAGCTCGGGCAAGCTCTCGACATTAAAGCAGCCGATATCCCGTTTGAGTGCGTACTCGATTTCAGCTTCAGTTTTTCCGACCCCGGCAAAAACACATTTACGGACATCCCCGCCGGCTTTTTCGACACGGAAAATCTCCCCGGCACTCACGGTGTCAAATCCCCCGCCCAGTCGCGCAATTTGCTTCAAAAGCGCGAGATTAGAATTCGCCTTCATGGCGTAACAAACCTGGTGATCCAGAGGTGAAAGGGCTTTGTCTAATTTTTGATAATGGTCTTGGAAGGTCGCTAAAGAATATACGTAGAGCGGTGTGCCATGTTTTTTAGCCAGTGCGGCCAGAGAAACATTTTCACAATGGAGTACAGCGCCTTTATAACGGAATGAATGCATAGGGGCGCAATTTATAGCGTTCCTGCTGCAAATTGCAATCGCACTTTGAGAGCAAAAAGGAAGAAAGTTTAATCGTTATATCCTTCACGCCGCATCAGCTCTTCCCACCGGTGTAATTGGTCATCGACATTTTTAAATGACGGTGCCCCAGTGACTGTACGGGCTGTGATCGAGGCTTTTACTGTCAAGATTTTCTGAATATCTTCATCGAAAGCGACGGAAAATTCTTTCATTTCCTCGATCTGCAAGTCTGTTAATGCCTTACCGGTCTCTACGCAGCGACCGACCATTTTCCCGATAATCTCGTGGGCATTCCTGAAAGGAACCCCCTTTTTGACCAGATAGTCAGCCATGTCGGTAGCCAGAAGCATCGCATCATTAACCGCTTTCTTGATGCGGGACTCATGAACGTAAACGGTCTCGATCATTTTGGATAAAACATTCAGCCCGGACTTCACCGTGTCCACTGAGTCAAATACGGCTTCCTTGTCCTCCTGCATGTCGCGGTTGTACGTCATGGGTAAACCCTTCATCGTGGTCAGAAGCGACAAGAGGTTTCCGAAGAGTCGACCTGTCTTACCACGGGCGAGCTCGGCGATATCGGGGTTTTTCTTCTGGGGCATCAGGCTTGAACCCGTGCTATAAGCGTCGTTGAGGACGATGAATTTGAATTCCGAGGAAGCCCAGAGAATGATGTCTTCACACATACGGGAAATATGGACTCCGATGATCGCGATGTCTGAAAGGACCTCCATAAAGAAATCTCGGTCACTGACGGCATCCATACTATTTTTAGTGACATCACTAAAGTCCAGCAGCTTGGCGACCATTTCGCGGTTGACGGCAATGGTGCTTCCCGCGATGGCGCCGGAGCCTAAAGGCATATAATTGATCCGTTTGGAGGCATCTTGAAGGCGGTTAAAGTCGCGGTCAAACATCTCGACATAGGCGAGTAGGTGATGGGCAAAAAGAACGGGTTGGGCGCGTTGGAGGTGGGTATAACCGGGCATGACGAGTGTGTCATACTTGCGTCCGAGCCCGACCAAGGATTTTTGCATGCGCCGCAGGTGACGCTGGATTTCCTTGACCTCAAAGCGGATGTAGAGGCGTGCGTCCAGAGCGACTTGGTCATTACGGCTGCGGGCCGTGTGGAGTTTACCCCCGACCGGACCTATCTTTTTGATCAAGGCCGCCTCGATATTCATGTGAATGTCTTCGAGTGAAGGATCAAATTCGAATTTATCAGCTTTAATCTCATCACGGATGGCATGGAGTCCGCCGATGATGGTATCCCTTTCTATTGCTGTGAGAATCCCGATATCCGCCAGCATGGCTGCATGGGCGACACTTCCCTGGATATCATAAGGGTAGAGTCTCCAATCATAGGAGATAGATTCCGTGTAATCCCTGACTTCATCAGCCGTCTTTTCTTTAAATCTTCCGTGCCACATAAGAAGCTTAATTTATCTTGAAAGACGGCTTTGAAAAGGTCTTTTTCGTTACTTTCTATAAAAAATATAAAAATAGTATTTTCAAGAGGCCGAGTAACGCTAAATTGCGGTTCCCTTTATGTTACGATTAAAAATACATGAGTGGTTGGTTTTCTTTGTGATGATCGCTGCGATTGCCGGGTTTTTCATGCCCTGGGCTAAAATTAATTTCCTGCCCAGTCTGGCTTTGGAAAGGATGGCTGAGAAAGTCGCCCATGACCTCGGCAGTAAAAATGATTTCTATTTGAAGGATTTTTTTGTCATGAAAGAGTATGAGCTCAGGGCTGCCAATGCTGATTTATGGAAAGGAATGAGTGGATTCCAGCTACCCGCCATAGTCAATAAAAGAAATACAGATGGGTTAATGGCGAACTTAGCACTACAGGCATTATTCGGACATAAAGGCACGGAGCAAAAGGCTTTACTGGTGTACGCTTATCCCTTGATCGTGGTGGCTTCATTCCTGATGTTAATATCTGTCCAGAAAAATAGGCGGCTTTTATTAATTCCATCTGTACTCGCCTTGGTTTTCTACTTTTGGACGCGCTATAGGATTATCACGACAGAGCTGGAACGCTCCGTCTTGCAATTACAAATCGGGTGGGGACTCTGGATTTGCTTATATAGCCTGCTCGTGACCGGGATACTCATGTTCTTGTTTGCATTTGCCCCGGCTCGGTTAATGGGTGGTGCAGGAAAGAAAAGTAAAGGAAAAGTCAAATCTACGACGGAAAATGATGAGGCTACTCCTAGGAAGAAAAAGAAATAGTTATGGGAAAGAAGGAATCCCAAAGTTTTCGCTCAGTTTTAGCTGTCAATGATTTCAGGAATCTGTGGTTTGGCCAGATTATCTCCTCTGTCGGTGACCGATTTTACCAATTTGCCCTTCTGAGTATTATTTTTGGAATGGATGCCGGACAAAAAACAGGGCCAGAAGCCGCAAGGATTCTCTTTTTCAGCTTGTTACCGGCAGTCGTTTTTGGACCGTTTTTAGGAATCCTCTGTGACTGTTTTGATCGGAAAAAAATCATGATTTTTTCGGATATCGTCAGGGCTGTTTTGGTTCTGACGATTCCTTTCATTTGGATTCAAACAGGTTCACTCGTGGGCGTGTACGGCATTCTATTCTTGATGGGAACCATGTCTGCGGCTTTTATTCCGGCGCGACAATCAGCTTTACCTTCGCTTGTGGAGGCGAAGCACCTTGTCGTGGCAAACTCCCTTGCAGCCGCCGTCGGCGTCATCGCAAATTGCGTGGGTGTAACGATTAGTACGGTTTATACCGCTCTATTCCCGGCAGCAGCGGGTGCTTACAGTGGATTTATCATTAATTCCCTGGCTCTTTTTTCGTCCGCGGTTTTTCTATGGAAAATCAAGACCGACCTGAAGCCCCTCCGTCATGAACACCCTTTTGAATCCGTCTGGAGTGAGTTAAAATTTGGGCTTAAAGCCATTATTGAAGACCGCCTGATCCTGACCATGACCGCGATTTTCGGGTTATTTGCTTTTGTGCTGGGACTCTTTGTGCCGATTGTCCTGAGCTTCTTATCGGCTACTGGCGGGATTAATTATGAGGGTTGGCACGAATTAGTGATCCGTGGGACCGACCTGATTGAGGCCATTGGTTTTAAGCGCCCCACGATCCAGATGGAGAATCTGGCTCTTGGCATCTTGACCGCTGCAATGGCGGTCGGATTAGGGACTGGAATCATCCTTGTCGCCAAGAAAAAGAAAATCTCTCACGCATCAGCATTGCCTTACTTTAGTCTTTTAATGATGGGGGTTTTCTTCTGTGCCATGGCTAATACCCAGAGTTACACGGCACTCTTTGTGATTGTAATCCTGTTGGGATTTTTTACGGGCGGGGTGGTAATACCGATTGATACCCGTTTACAACTCCATGTCCCGGACAAATTGCGCGGACGTGTGTTTTCCGCCCGGCAAATGGTTTTTAATTCGATCCTACTCTTGGCCCAACTCTTTTTGATCACCGGCACACTCTTCTCCATTTTTGGTCCGGCGAACCTCCTTTTCGCTCTCGGGATCATGACTGTCAGTGTCTCAATCATCGCCTTTGTGGTGACGCCAAATAATTTGCGCAGTGGCCGGTTCTAATTTTACAAAATCCCAGATAATGAAACGGGGATCGAGTCAAACAGGGGTGATACTTTAAAAAAATGTTTTAGAGAGTGGTGGACGGTTAAGTCAAAAAGTCTTTGGCATTTTTCAATGCTTGTATTGGCCGAGTCCTTGTGAGTATCTCAAACGTGAGATGTCACGAAAAAGAGGGACTTACAAGGCTAATGGTATGGGGAGTGGAAGATCCGGATCTTTACCATTGCTGGCTCACCATGATGATTTACTCAAGGTTATTACTGTAATTGCCGCAGGGGTTATACTCGTCTCTGCTTTAGCTTATGGATTCTTGGAGCTATATTGGCGTACTCCCATTCGTTTCCGTCATGGCCTTTTTCTTAAAGGGGTGCCTTTTCGCCAAGAAACCCTTATCGGAGCCGTTCACCGCTCCAATCAACCACTCGTGTGGAATCTCATCATTGATACGGCGTTATTAAATCAAGGGGATATTAGGTTTTCCTGACCAAATCGACAACAGCATCCACCCAGTCGTCGTTGCTATTCAGGCTGGGGATCAGTTGCAAGTCTTCACCCCCGGCGTGGGTGAACTCTTCTTTCCCACGAACGGCGATTTCTTCAAGAGTTTCTAAACAATCGCAGACAAATGAAAGGCAGAAGACCAGAAGCCGTTTTTTACCCTTTTTACCGAGTTCCTTAAAAACTTCGTCAGTGTAAGGTTTGATCCAAGGACTACTCCCGAGGCGGGATTGGAATGTGATTTTATATTGGTCCGGCGAGAGTCCTAGTTCACGGGCAATTTGCCGTGTAGTCTCAAAACATTGGGCCCGATAACAAAAACGGTTTGCATCGGAGATTTCTGCACAGCAGGTATCATCCCTCTTCAGGCAATATCCGGTTTGTCCTTCGCTCTTGGTAATATGGCGTTCGGGCAGTCCGTGATAACTGAAAACAAAGAAATCGGGTTTGAACTGCGCAATTTGCTCCCGCGCGCAATTTGCGTAGGCCGTGATAGTTTTTGGATCGTGGTAGAAGGGGGGGACGACTTTGACAAAAGGGGTATTCCAGAGGGAATTTACCACTTCTAATGCCCGCTGGATGGCGGAACCCGTCGATGAAGAGGCATATTGGGGAAAGAGCGGGAAAATGGTGAGTTCATCGACTCCGGTGGCAGCCAAGGCTTTGAGTTTTGATTCAATGGAGGGGGAGCCATATCTCATCGCATAGGCGACTGTGTAGTCGGGTAATTTTTCGGTGACTTTCCGGCAGAGGTCATCGGTGTGGAAGAGCAGGGGAGATCCCCGTTCCGTCCAGATGGTGGCATAAGCTTCGGCACTTTTTTTCGGGCGGAAAGGCAGGATAAAAAGATTCAGGAGAAACCAACGGCCCAATGGGGAAATGTCGATGACACGCGGGTCGGAGAGGAATTGCGCCAGATAAGGACGGACTTTTTCAGCGGTGGGTGCTTCAGGAGTCCCGAGGTTAACCAAGAGCAGACCTTTTTTGCGGGGAGTATTCATATCAGACCCAAATCTTCCCGACGTAGCTGCCGATTTCAAGCTTGTCTTTCACGGTAGCACGTTTATCGAAGACAAAACATTCCCCTTCCCAGAGGCTTTTTTCCGGCGGGATATCTTCTAAATATTTAAGGATCCCGCCTTTAAGATGGTAAACTTCCTTAAACCCTTTTTTGAGCATGTAAGAGCTGGCTTTTTCGCAACGGATGCCGCCAGTGCAGAACATGGCGACTTTTTTATGTTTCGCGGGATCGAGGTTCTCCTCCACGTATTTGGGGAATTGGCTAAAGTGATGTGTTTGAGGATCGAGTGCCCCTTTGAATGTGCCTAGTTCATATTCGTATTCATTACGTGTATCGATGACGACGACTTCTGGGTCGCTAATGACTTGGTTCCATTCCTCGCTATTGAGATATTTCCCCACGATTTTGGCAGGATTAGCATCCCTGCAACGCATGGTCACAATTTCATTTTTAATTTGGATTTTGAGTTTGTAGAAGGGTTTGAATGGAGACACGGATGTTTTATATTCAATCTCGCCGAATCCAAGGTCTTGAATCGCATATTTGAGGGCGTCCAAAACATCGACCTGACTCCCGGCGATAGTTCCATTGATTCCTTCCCCAGCGATCAGCACTTTTCCGACCATTCCCCGGGCCTTGCAGAATTCCTTGAAAGCAAGTTGCCTGTCCTCGGGGTTCGGGACTTCGATAAATTTATAAAATGCGGCAATAAAGTATTCGGACATATTTAATGAAGTTAAATTAACCTCTCCCCCATTTTCTATGGATTTTTTGGTTTGAGGCAATGCTTTTTCAACTTGTTATTGTTGATTTAGAAATAAAGAGGAGTTCCAGCACGTCACAGGTTAGGGAACTTTTGAGCAAATTTCCGGCGATAGTGGCAATCATTTTTTTTGATTTACCGGAAATGAAGATTGATTTTAGACGAACGGAACTAAAAATACCGATAAATAACTGGA
Organism: Verrucomicrobiota bacterium; assembly: GCA_034440155.1. NCBI lineage: Bacteria > Pseudomonadati > Verrucomicrobiota > Verrucomicrobiota bacterium. Next base: position 9,162 of record JAWXBN010000005.1, read on the forward strand.
CAAGATTTTATTGGTCACGATATATTATCTTTGTGTCACCTGCTTTCGCCGAATTTATAGGAACGGCTCTACTCATCATCTTGGGGAACGGTGTGGTCGCAAACTGTTTACTGAACCGTAGCAAGGGGAAAAATGGTGGATGGATCGTTATTTCCGTCGGATGGGCTTTGGCTGTTTTTGTCGGGGTCTTTGCCGTGGCGCGTGTCAGCGGGGCTCATTTGAACCCGGCAGTGTCAGTGGCTATGGCTATTACCGGTCACTTTTCTTGGGGCTTGGTTCCTTCCTATATCGTAGCCCAGATTTTGGGAGCGATGACCGGGGCTGGCATTGTCTGGCTGGCCTATCTGCCTCACTGGAAAATCTCGACGGATCCGGCGGCAAAGCTCTCTATTTTTTGTACTACTCCCGCGATCCGTTGTTATCCCGCAAATCTGATTTGTGAAATAATCGGCACATTTGTCCTGATCTTCGGGATTTTGGCAATGAAAGGAGCCACGGGACAATCACCCGATGGTGCTGTCTACCCGATTAATCTCGGAGCCTTGGGAGCCTTACCTATTGGTTTACTCGTCTGGGCCATCGGTCTTTCCCTTGGAGGGCCGACCGGATACGCGATTAATCCGGCCCGCGATCTGGGACCACGCATTGCACACGCACTCCTGCCTATTGCCGGAAAAGGAACCAGTGATTGGGGTTACTCATGGATTCCCATTGTGGGCCCCTTGGTCGGGGGCATCCTAGCCGCATTAGCCTATCAGGAACTCGGATCATTTTAATCATTCAAAACTTATGAAATATATCCTCTCCCTCGATCAAGGTACGACGAGTTCACGCGCCATTATTTATGACGAGAATTTACACCAGGTGGCCGCTGTGCAAAAAGAATTCACCCAGTACTTTCCCCAAACTGGGTGGGTAGAACATGATCCGGAGGAAATTTGGGCATCAGTCCTTGCCACTGCCCGTGCTGCTGTAGCCAAGGCTATGATTAAACCCGGAGAGATCGCTGCGATCGGGATCACGAATCAGAGGGAGACAATTGTCGTCTGGGAAAAGTCCACAGGCAAACCTGTTTATCCTGCGATTGTCTGGCAAGATCGCCGCACGAGTGAATACGTTGCCGCATTGAAGGAAGGCGACAAAGAAAATCTTGTCCAGCAACGGACGGGATTACTTTTGGATCCCTATTTTTCCGCGAGTAAACTCCACTGGATCCTCCGTCAGATTCCTGACGGTCATACACGGGCGGAGGCTGGTGAACTCTCTGCGGGGACAATCGATAGTTGGCTCATCTCAAAGCTGACCGGTGGGAAAAGTCACATTACGGATGTGACAAACGCTTCGCGTACCATGCTGATGAATATCCGGACAGGTCAGTGGGATAAGGATTTGCTCGCCCTCTTCGACATCCCGCGCAATTTGTTGCCGGAAATCGTCTCCAGTAGTGGGGCTTTGGCCATGGCAGATGCTACCCATTTTGGCGAAAAAATCCCGATTTGTAGTGCGGTGGGAGACCAACAGTCCGCCCTTTTCGGGCAATTATGTACGAAGCCCGGACTAGTCAAATGTACTTACGGGACGGGTTGTTTCATGCTTCTTTTTACCGGGACGGATGCGATCTCCAGTAGTAACCGTTTATTGACCACTGTCGCCTGGCGCTTGGGCAACGAGCCGATGCAATATGCGCTGGAAGGAAGTGTCTTTATGGGAGGGGCCTCCATTCAATGGTTACGGGACGGGCTGGGGATTATTAAAACGGCACCGGAGGTTAATGATCTTGCGGGCAGTGTGAATGATAGTGGCGGGGTGATTCTCGTGCCCGCTTTCACGGGGCTCGGGGCTCCGTACTGGGACCCTTCCGCGCGGGGGACTTTGTTAGGTTTGAGTCGGGGAACCACCGCCGCACATATTGCACGGGCGACCCTCGACGGCATTGCATTCCAAGTTGCCGATTTATTGATCTCCATGGAAAGGGATAGTGGCCGGCGGATATCCATTCTCCGTGTGGATGGTGGGGCTTCGGCGAGCAATTTGCTCATCCAGACCCAATCCGATTTATTAGGAACGACGGTGGAGCGCCCGATAAATATCGAGAGCACGGCTCTCGGTGCAGCTATGATGGCAGGCCTCGGGGCAGGGATTTGGCCGGATATTGATTTCCTCACTCAAATCCGCGAGGTGGACCGCAAATTTACCCCAAATATTACTGCCAAAGAACGAAGGGCGCGGATGAAAATATGGAAAAAAGCGGTGAAACGTGCACAAGGATGGGAAACTAATTTATGAATAGAAACAAATTGCTCGAGCGACTCGATTCAGAAAAAGACTGGGACGTGATTATTATCGGTGGAGGCGCGACTGGACTCGGTGTCGCTGTTGATGCGGCCACAAGGGGATTTCGCACGCTCCTTCTGGAAGCCCATGATTTTGCCAAAGGCACTTCCAGCCGGAGCACCAAACTCGTCCATGGAGGCGTACGCTATTTGGAGCAGGGGGATATCCCTTTGGTCCTTGAAGCCTTGCGCGAAAGGGGATTGATGCACCAAAATGCCCCGCACCTTGTCCATCACCTTTCGTTTATTGTGCCCCGTTACCAATGGTGGGAGGGGCCATTTTTTGGTATCGGTTTAAAAGTCTATGATGCCTTAGCAGGAAAACTCAATCTCGCCCCGTCAAAAATGCTTTCACGCGAGGAAACGATAAAACAAATCCCAAATATCGAAACGGAAAAACTCTTGGGTGGGGTCGAATATTTTGATGGTCAATTTGATGACGCCCGTTTGGCCGTGACCCTAGCCCGGACGGCCCATGACCATGGTGGATGTCTTTTGAATTATATAAAAGTCACGGGGCTGACCAAGAAAGAGGGGATGACTGCCGGTGTGAATTGTGAAGATGTGATATCGGGGAAAACTTATTCATTAAATGCCTCCGTGGTCATTAATGCCACGGGTATTTTTTCCGATAATATCCGTCTGATGGATGACGTCAATGCCTCGCGTGCCGTACAACCCAGCCAGGGAGTCCACCTGGTTTTTGACCGTTCATTCCTCCAAGGAGATTCGGCAATTATGGTTCCCCATACCGATGATGGACGGGTTCTTTTTGTCATCCCGTGGCATGGAAAGGTCTTGGTGGGAACCACGGATACTGCGATGGATCACGCTGACCTCGAGCCCCGTGCGATGAAAGAAGAAATCGGGTTCATCCTGCGGAATGCCGCCCGTTATCTGGCCCGTGATCCTAAAGAAGAGGATATCTTGAGTGTTTTTGCCGGGCAACGTCCTCTTGTCAGGCCGCCCGGAAAAAATGGTGCAGCAACCAAAACCATTTCGCGGAATCATGAGGTGCTAGTTTCTGACTCAGGACTCCTGACCATCGTCGGAGGGAAATGGACGACTTACCGGAAAATGGCCGAAGACACCGTCGACCATGCCATTACCCTCGGTGGATTGCCTCATCGGCCCTGTGTCACGACAAATCTCCAGTTGCATGGCTGGAGAAGCCCCCATGCTGAAGCTTTACCTGAAGCCTTAGCGGTTTATGGTTCGGAATCATCCCAGTTGGATGAATTGATAAAGGAATTTCCCGCGTTGGGGCAGCCATTACACCATAGCCTCCCCTATTTATTAGCCAGCATTGTCTGGGCGGCTCGCCATGAAATGGCTTTGACAGTGGAGGATGTCCTTTCCCGGCGCACCCGCAGTCTTCTCCTCAATGCCCAAGCTTCAATCGAGGCAGCCCCGGTGGTGGCCGGGATTTTGGCCAATGAACTCGGGAGGAATGATGAATGGCTTAAAAATCAAGTTAAAGAATATACCACCCTCGCTAAAGGATATCTCAACTCGTGAAAATCTTTAATCGGGGGAGGGGTTCATTTTTACAGTATTAAGATTTGATCCCAGTGAGTCTAATATCGTCAAAAGTAAGGGGAAAATAGATTAGCGAAGATTATCTTGATCTCCTCGGAAAAAACTCATTACCCTCGTCCACGCTCGTTGGCAGAGAGGAGAAGAATTCTTATCTTCAGGTAAAACCTCATGTGTATCGAAGTTTTTATGTGTTTCTATGGATAAATAAGGTGATAAAAGGAAGCTGGATGTAATCGTTTGACTAAAAAATAAAAACTTGCATTTAAGGAATTCTTTAAGTATGAATTTTAGGCTAATTAAAATTTCGAGTGTTTTCTTCTCTTCTTTTACTCATGAAATTAAAATAGTTAGGTAATTATTAAAAAAATATTTACAGTCTAATTTTAGAAATGGGCGAATTATTTAACATACGAAAAGACCAGAGTAGGATCGACCAAGACTATTTTTCTGCGTTTTGGCATAATATTGCCAAGCAAAGGACTGATACATTAGTCGCACAGTTTACTACTTGGTGCCAAAATGATTTTGCTGAAGAAGCCACTTTTCAAGACTCATGGGATCAGACCCAAAGGATTCTTTATAACCTGCAACCATTCCTGGAAAGTAAAAATATTGATCAGGTGTCTTGTTTAATTTTGACTTCACTACTGCAAAATCTGAATAAAGACAAAGAGACTAATTTGATGCTTGCCCGGAAGTGGTTACACAGCATCAAGACCCCCTTAAATCTCCGTGAAAAAATCTGCCGGTTCTTGATTTATCAGGATGAGACCCTCAAAATCAGCCAGAAATTTGCCGACAGTGAAGTAGAAGCCGTCAAAACAGTAATTAAGACCTCTTGGTTGGCAAATAATGCAGACTTATTACTCCTTCAAAATGTAAAGGGGGAAGTGCTGAAATATACAGAGCATGGGGAGAACCTTCTAATATGGAAACTGATCTGTGAGGAATACTGTTGTTACGACAGCCCTTATAATTTTTCTACACCGCAGGATAAATTCCATTTCTTCTATAATATTCCGAAAACAAGCCATACACGGACTCTGAGCATGGCGCAAAAGGGGGTGACTCTTTTGACCGGATTGGCTCCTGAATATTGGGAAAATTGGATATCAGAGCACCAACCCAACACATCATTGCTGGTGGGGTTGAATACCTCGACAGGGATCAATGCATTACCCTATATTAATCTTGACACGAGGATAGGTGAACAAGAGCTTGAGGCATTACTCCTCAAATATATCCATAACCAATGGCACACCGTGATAGCTGTGGAGAATCTCGAAACCCGGGTCAGGAATAGTTGTTTGGCCAAAATCGGGCAGGAATCATTTACCAAGGTGGTATATGCCGAGGGTATTGAGCCCGGGAAAAATATTCCCGAACCCATCGAGGGACATGAGTTTTACCTGAATTCCTTCCAGACACATTAGGATTTGTTTCCAAAGAACGATTAAATCCCGTTCTACAATCAAGATGGGCGAAGAAGTGTCATTCGATCTTCAATAGGGGGGAAATAGAGGGTCTTTTTAATGACTGTCACAGAACTTTCTGTCGGGATAACAGTTTTACTTTGATTCGGAAACCGTTCTCAAGCTAGATTAGGACAGAGACCGTTTTAGCCAATATTCAAGTCAAAATGCCGGAATCCCAAGAATCATCTGAAAACCCGATACCCGTTTCATCCCCGAAAACCCTTTCGGAAATGAACGATATTGAATTGGTGGCATTGGTTAAGGACGGAAAAACGAATGCTTACGATGAGTTGATTAACCGATATAAGGGTAAAATATATAGTACGATCTATAACATGACCTCAAATCACGAAGATACGAATGACTTAATGCTGGAGGTATTTGAGAAAGCCTATTTTTCAATTGAAAAATTCAAGGGGAAGTCAAGTTTTTCTACGTGGATATATCAGATTACCAAAAATCATGTGATTAACTTCTGTAGCAGGCGCAAGAATCAGAGTGACAAGAATTTCAGCCTGAATGAAATCGAAATGGATGATGAAAATAGGTCGGTTTTAAAGGAGCTTGTTTCACCAGAAAATACAGACAGGGATGTCAATATAAATGAATTACAGAAAAATTTGAACGAATCACTCCAGAAACTGTCTAATGAACATAGATTAACTGTGGTTTTGCATGATGTAGAAGGTAAGACCAGCGGTGAAATTGGAGCAATCATGGGTTGCTCTGAAGGAACAGTCCGGTCGAGATTACATTATGCTCGACAGCAGTTACAAAATAGTCTAAAGAAATACTTGTAAAATTATGACACAAACCGATATAGAAAAATTACAGAAGTTGTTAGAAATAAAAAAGTTAGAGCAACCAAGTGAATTCTATTTTGAAAGTGTTGTTTCCTCTTTTCACCGCCGTATTGACGCACATCAGGCTGAGGCTGGTTGGTTGAATAAAATTATCGGTATATTTGATTTTTCACCTCGGATGCAAGCTGTTTATGCGACAGGAATCGCTTGTATCATTGCGATTGGTATTTTTACTGCTCAAAATGTGGATCATCGTAAAAATACTTCCAAAACACCACTTTTAGCCTCACAAAAGGCAAATTTTGTAAATGACAGTACCGATCAACTCTATAAAGCGCAGAATGCCGATAATATTCGTGAGTTAATTTTAGCCAGTAATGTGATGGCTGATGCTGACCCCGTAAAAACAAGTTATGTTTTAGATGTACAACCTGTATCTTATGAAAATGGGCTTAGCTTCTAAAGTAAAGATCCTCGTTTTTTCTTCAATAATCTTATTAGGATTAACGGGCCTATCCCGTTCACAATCTATTGAAACTAACGCCTCAGCGACAGTTTTTGATCAAGTCGGCAAGGAAGTTAGCAAGATATTTGAAAAATCAAAAGATTCTGTCATAAAAGTTAAAAGTTTTATTATCAGCCAAGAGACTGACCCAAAGGGAACGACGCTAGAAGCTACGGGTTTTTTTATTGATGATAATGGGACGATTTTAACGACCTACAGTGTGCTGCGTGGAGCAGAGAGCACATGGATAGAAATCGGTGATAAACGTTACGATGCAAAGGTTATTGGTGCTGACCCTCGGAGCAGGGTGGCAATGTTAAAGATAAACTATAAGTCGAAGGCTTTTTTAGATATCGCAAACTCAGGAAACCTCGAAATTGGGCGTGCAGTGCTTTCGATCGGGTATCCGTATAATCTGCCCAGTTCTCCTAATTTCGGTTTTATCGGTGGCTTTGACACAAAATACCAAGAGAATTTTTTTGTAACAACACACATCAGAGCCAATCTCCCGATTAGTCCAGGACAGGCCGGTAGTCCTCTTTTGACTTCTGACGGTAAAGTTGTAGGAATGCTCGTGGCAGGAATGGAAGATGGAAAAGCCTGTTACGCCCTTCCATCAAATGCCATTAAGAAGGTGAAGTCTGACATGGAGAAATACAATGGTGATGTTAAACATGCTTGGGTAGGTGTTAATGTGATCAAGGCAGCTCCTGTGGCAGACGAGAGGACAGTCGTTATCAGAAATTTGAATCCTGGTACGCCTGCCGAGCAATCAGGGCTCCAGAACGGTGATGTGGTTCTAAAGATTGATAATTATAATATTCGGGAGCCTAAAGATGTTCTCGACGCTTCTTTTTATGCAAAAGTAGGGGAACCTATTACCATCACTGTACTCCGTGATGGTAAGAAAGTGGAGTCTACCGTCACCCTTACGACCAGACCAGCTACTTCACAATCAGTCGAAAAACTTCCCACTTCTTTGGCTCCTGAAAATTTTGATAAGTTACAAATCGGCGGCAAGTTGCCTTGAGTTATTTTGTCTTATTCTATTGCTGATTAATTATTGACTTTACAGTGGATCACTTAATACTCTGTATCATATGATGTCCCGCATTCTTTCTTCGTTGATTGTTTTTACTCTTATTTTAACAGCATGTTCATCCACACGGATGACGAATACTTGGAAGGATAGCAGCTATTCAGCGGGTTATCTCAATAATGTATTGGTCTTGTGCTCAGAGTCAAATTCAGCGGCAACCAGGACATTTGAAGATACTTTTGTAAGCAGGCTTCAAGCAATGGGAATCAAAGCCACACCGGGTTATCAAGTTGTCCCCCAAGGGCAAACTCTTAACGAGCCACAGTTGACTTCACTCATCCAAAGCCAGGGTTATCAATATGTACTGGTTTCCAAGGTAAAATCTGTCGAGACAAAAACCGAACAAGTGGCAGGGGCTGTATATGATCCGGGCATGTATAATACTTATTATGGGGGAGGAGCTGGATCGGCCCCATTTGCTCCGAGCAGCACCATTAAATTTAACATAGCCACTCTCGAATCAAAAGTGTATACCGTTCAAAATGCAAAAGTGATTTGGGTGGGACAATCCAAGTCATTTGATCCCCATGCTTCCGCGAATTATGTCAATGGGGTTATATCAACCATTCTGGATGGCTTGGCGAAGGACAATCTGATTCCTACAGTTAAACAGTAAATGACTTGTCGGCGTAGGGATACGACCAAAGATTTCATGGAAAAAATAAAACGTCTGCTTGTTTTATGTCCTTTATATAGGGGATTAAGGGCGTTTTTTTTAGTTTTAATATTCTTCAGCTCACCATTTGTCTTCTCACAACAATCGGTAACGCCTACCCCGTCGAAAACTTTTATTTGGAAAGTTTCTAAAGACGGAAAAAACCTTTATCTGGCCGGTTCAGTCCATCTTCTGAGGCCTAAAGACATGCCATTACCTTCCCGATTCAGGGAGGTTTTTGACAAATCAGAAGAGTGTTACTTTGAAATGGATACAAGGGAAGCCCAGTCCCCACAGGCTATGCTCTTAATCCAGCAAAAGGGGATGTACCAAGGGGATGATGATTTGCGGAAACATATTTCAAAGGAAACGGCATCAAAACTTGATGAGTATTTGCGTTCCCAAGGTTATCCGGAGAACACCTTTGATATGATGCGGCCTTGGTTCCTTTCGATGAATCTGATCATGATGGAGTCGATGAAAATGGGGGCGGCTCCGGATTTGGGACTCGACCAACAAATCAGTCAATGGGCCATAGATGCAGGTAAACCCCTCAAAGGATTTGAGACCATGGAGGATCAAATCGGATTGTTGTCAGGATTCCCAGATAAAGTCCAAGATGAATTCCTCCTCTCGAGTATTCAGGATATCTCTAAACTGGAGAAATTTTATGATGATACCATACTCGCATGGAAAACAGGGAATGCTGCCAAGCTGAATGAACTGATGAATGAGTCTGTAGAAAAATCACCTGAACTTTATGATTTAATCCTTGTGAAGAGAAATAAGAACTGGTTACCCAAGATAGAGAGTGCCCTTGACTCAGGGAAGACTGCTTTTGTGATTGTCGGAGCTGCACATATTACGGGCAAGGACGGTTTATTAGAGTTATTGAAAGCCAAAGGTTATTTAATCGAGCAGATGTGAGCGTTTGTCCCGGGCACGGGGAGAGAATCGGCGTAAAAGAATCCATCCTATAATCATCGATAGGACCAATAATAAATGAGTGTGGGGCTCAGGAATAGCCAAAATATTATAGAAGATCACTCCATTAACCGAGATCAGATCAATACCCCCGGCACCCCCTGTCGCACTGGAGGAGTTTGTCGGATAATAGGTGGGATTTGTCCAATCAAAAAGATTGGTCATATTTCCTCCTGTTGTCGTATCAGATGCAAAAAGTGAGTACCCATAAACTGTTTGTCCATTAGTGATCCCAAGATCAGAGATCGAGAATGAGAGGCCTCCTACACCTTGTGAACCGGTCTCAGTATTGCTGTAACTATTGGTAATCACATCCCCTGTGTTATAACGAAAGAGACGGTAGGAGACTGTCCCAAGGGCATTTGTCGAGCCCCAATTTGTGGGTGCATAAAAAAGTGTAGAATAGGCTGTCGGCTGCATTGTGTTCGTATTGAGTCCGGTGACAATTGAGATGGCAAAAGGATCATGCGCGTTAACATTCCCCCTGTCAAAAACGGCAAAATTCATATTTGTCGTTGCAGTGATTCCATTTTTGAAAAAGAAATCCAAACGTTCAATATTTCCAATATTGGGACCATAATTAGGATTGGGATTTGAAAATGTGTTATCTGTGCCACTCGTCAGGTCATTATCGAGGAGTACCTGTGAATAGTTCGTGTCATAATTTCCCACAAAAACAGCATTATTGGTCGCTGTGTACTGATACCACATGGAGGATTGATTTGTGACGGTCATATTTCTCCGGAAAAAAGCAATGTCAGCCACTCCTGTATTTGAAAATGTCCCATATGAGGACGTAATACTTGTCAGTGATATTTTAGTACCCAAAAAGGGGAACCCTTTATTAGTCGTCGCGGCAGTACTATTTGTCGTCAGTGTTACTCCGGTAATCAATGACTGAGCTAAACCTACTGCCTGAATACAGAGGAAAACACTAAGAGTTAAAAATAATATTTTGATTCTTTTCATGTATGCGTCAAAGCCCTGATCCCTTAAAGCAATTTATGTGTCAGGTATTCTTTTATTCTAAAAATGGTAACAAAATCCCGATAAGCGGTAGTTTTAATACTATTTTAAAGGAGTAAGTGAGTCAGGATTCTCCACCCAGTACTCCGCTTTTGATTTCTATACGACTGAAAAGGAATTCAGGAGAAAGATAATTAAGGGGCTTTTTGATCGAAACGGCTTTTGAAGGTGGCCATTTGTTTTTGAATCTCACCTTTCATTTTCGCGAGACCGACGGTTTTTTTGACATTATTTAGCATGCCAGTGATCAAGTCTGTGAATGTGGAGTTATAATAAAAAACAAAGAAACCCTTCTCCGTTTGGACACCACCGATGACAATAAGGAGGGAGTTATATGAATGGGAAACATAGTACTGCCGTGAAATGGCGAGGAAAGAATCAGGCTGGGGTTTGAAAAATGTGAAATGACTCAGGATAAAGTCGGGACGATCCTCGATATCCTGGCAGGTGAGTTGGAAAAACTGTTCAGCCCCTTTTGGTTGATTCATCGGATAGGCATCAACGGCATCTTTGATATTGATTATCCCTGGGAAAAGATCGGGAAGGCACAGGGCGGCGGCCCGGATTTCATTGGCGACGGAAGTTTCCCCGGATTTCCGGGCATAAGGTGCTACCCCAAAGAGTCCTGATAATCGGTAACTTTCTGCCCGGGTGAATAGGTCTTGTGTAACACGAGGTGTAATGCCCGCTTTTGCATTGTCTGTTTCGAGGGTGAGACTCGTGAACTGAGAGATTTCATCCTTAGAAAGGTTTAGAGTCAGGCCGGGGGCAGCATTCTTGTAAATAATAGCGGCTTCTTCAGTCATACATTTCTCGATGACGGGTTGGATATTTGTCTGCCCGAGCACTGGGTACATCTCCGTAATGGCCAAAGCGGATTTACTCGTATTGATGATATTTCCTTCTTTGATCACTTTTTCAAATTCATCACACGTTGTCTGGAGCAGGAAAAATCCGGACAAAAAAAGTTGTTCATCCGCTGTCTTTGTTGCTTGTTTAAAAATAATCTGTCCTGAAGAGATTTTGGTTATGTCTTCGCTTGTTAATCCACAGGCTTGGGTGATTTGGTCGAAGCGATTAGTTTGTGCACACACGGGGACAATAATGCCCGTGCAGATCAAGCACCATAGAATCAATAATGAGGTGATTTTTATCTGCATGGTAGATTATTCCGTTTTAGCCCTTTTTCTCTTCAAAGAGTTTTGGGAAGAGAGGAACTGCCTCCCCGATTTTTTGGGCGACAGGAATTTGCCCCCAAGTCAACCCTTGGTTAAAATCAGCGGATGTTTCAGAAAACCCGAGTTGTCCTTGGATTTTTCCGGACATCTCAGGCATGACAGGAGAGATCAGAACAGAAACCAGTCGGATTGACTCCATGAGGTTATAAAGGACCGTATCAAGTTTATCCGATTTAGTCGGGTCTTTGGCTAGTGCCCAGGGGGCGGATTCCTCGACATAACGGTTGGCCCGCTGGACAATTTGCCAAGCATTTGATAAAGCATCATGGATTTGCACATGGTTATACCCCTCCAGAACTGGGGCGATTTGCGCGGAAGCAAATTGCTCGACCTCTGTATCAACAGCATCTTTAACCTTTGCCGCGGGGATTTCCCCATCACGGTAGCGTTTGAGCATGTTAAGCGAACGGTTGAGCAAATTGCCCAAGTCATTAGCGAGGTCGCCGTTGTAACGCCCGAGGAAACTCTCATGGGAAAAGTCGCTGTCGTAGCCCACTACCATTTCCCTCATCAGATAATACCGGAATGCATCCACGCCAAATTGGTCAATGTAGGTGAGGGGATCAACGACATTACCTATGGATTTACTCATCTTTTCTTGATCCACAGTCCACCATCCGTGCGTAAGAAGCGTTTTGGGTAGGGGCAAATCAAGGGCTTTGAGCATACAAGGCCAATAGATGGCGTGGGCAGGGATCAGGATGTCCTTGCCGATATCATGGTAGTCAACAGGCCAGAAATTGCCGAACTCTTCAGTTCCATAACCAACGACGGAAATGTAATTGATCAGGGCGTCAAACCAGACATAAGTCACATACTCGGCGTCAAAGGGGAAGGGAATCCCCCATGCCAGCCGGTTCTTCGGGCGAGAAATACACAGGTCACTCAGGGGTCGCTGGAGAAAACCCAGTACTTCCTTACGTCGGAACTCCGGAAAGATAAAGTCCGGGTTGTTGGTCACGTGACTAATCAACCATTCTTGGTATTGGCCAAGTTTGAAATAATAATTTTCTTCGGTGAGCTGGACTACTTCACCAAAAATCTCGGGGAATTTACCATCCTCTCCACGTTCCTTTTCCGTGACAAATTGCTCTTGGCGGGTCGAATAAAAGCCCTCAAATTGTCCTTTATAAATGAGTCCTTGGTCGTAAAGTTTTTGAAGGATATCTTGAACGACTTTTTTATGGCGGGGCTCGGTCGTACGGACAAAGTCGTCATTCGAGAGGTTAAGCTTTTTGCACAGGGTCAAAAAATGTGCGCTCATCTCATCACAAAAAGCTTGTGGTTCTATGCCCATTTTTTGAGCGGACTGCTGAACCTTCTGTCCATGTTCATCGACTCCGGTCAGGAAATAGACTTCCTGGCCTTGGCTCCTCTTGAAACGGGCGATGACATCGGCCAAAACCTTTTCGTAAGCATGACCCAGATGAGGTTTGCCATTCACATAATCAATCGCAGTCGTAATATAAAATTTCTTCGCCATAAATAGTATCTTCTAAAAAACAGGTTAAATGCCTTAAAATCAAGGCTTAGTATTCATATTCTCAAGGAATTTAATTTCATGGTCTAGCAGTGGGGCTGCATTCACCAGTTTGGCTCTCAGCGCCTGAGTGATAAGTTTCTGGAGCGAATATTCCCCTTGCGCAATTTGCTCTTTGATCAGGGGTAGAAGCGATTTTGGGTATATCGCACAAAGAGGTTCATAAAATCCATCATGAGAATATACAAAACCTGTTCCTGATTCTAGAGCAACTTGCGCGAGCGTTTTTTGAAGGAAAGGCAGTGTGAGTGCCACGATATCCACCGCGAGCAGGAATAAGTATTGTGTCTGGCATTCTCCCAGTAAGCACCTGATTCCTTCAATAGGACCAAGGGTTTCCACCTCGTCAAAAACAAGTTTCCTATCTTTGTCCGCGGGAAGGTTTTGTTTGGGCCGGCATGAAACGAGGATTTCTTTTGCACCTAAACCTTTTACCAGCGCAATTTGTTTGTCTAAAAGTGTTTGGCCGTTAACAGGGAATAAGGCTTTGTCTTGTCCGAACCGGGTGGAGTAGCCTCCGGCAATGATTCCTGCACTAAAACGGATTTTTTCTTTGGGATCAATTTGCATCGAATGAATGGGTAGCGGGGTTATTTTTGCCGCCGGATCGTCCCTGACGTCAGGGCTTTGGCGCGGAGGCCACCTTTTCCCTTCAGGGCCTCTTCAGCCCCGGGGCCAAATGACTCATTCATCCAGTAGCATGGCTTAGCTTCTTCGATTCCGAGAAAGAGGACACCTTGGACCTCAAATTCACGTCCGATAAGGGTATTAAGGTCTATTCCTTGAGTAATGATATTCCTGCGGAAAGCGGCCGTGGTTTTACCTTTGATCTTGAGGTCACGGGCGAGCTGCTCGAATGTTTCCTGTTCAAAAAAAGTCACTTGTCCTTTATAATTCTCCTTAAAATCAAAAAAACGGTCGCCAATGACACCTTTTCCGGCCTCGATTTCAATCAGATCACAGTCAATGATTTCGTGTTTGTCCGCCGGTTTTCCGTGGTGGCCAAAGTAGTTATGCCCTGGTGAAATATATAAATTAACGATATCCACATTCAAAACATCTCGTTTCTTGTCCATAAAATATTTAACGGTTAAAAATTGTAAATAAAACGTGAAATCCATACGGACTATGTTACTTTTTTCACTTACTTCAATAGAATAATTCACTGACACTCATATGGCTGGTTGTTGTTCAAATCCAAATACTGATCTTCAGGGAGAATTGAATGAGGAGAGTTCATCTGCCTTATCAAATTCTTCCCGTTCCATGCAATGGTTTCGTATCGGGGTTGCTCTTTTGGTTTCAGGACAAGCCATGGTATTCAGTCTTGCCGTGAATATCTCCCCGCCCACAGGCTCGGTTCGCCTGATTATCCACGGGATTCTGGCTTTATCGGCTCTTGTCGTCATTTTGGTGGCGGGTCTCCCGATCATCCGGCTGTCTTTTACTGCATTGTTTAAAAAGAAAATCGTAGTTGAGCAACTTTTCCTTCTCGGCATTATCGGGGCCTTTTGTGGCTCCCTCCAGTCTACTCTCACTGGTGTGGGAGGAATCTATTATGAAGTCGTCGCTATCCTTGTGGCGATTTATTCATTTAATACCCTTTTGTCCGAGGGGCGTCGCCAGAAATCAATCTCTTCCGCCCGTGCCTTCCGTGCGCAATTTGCCCAATGTCGGGTGGTTACCTGTTGTGGTTCAATCAAAGAAAAGCCAGTGAAGGAAGTCGAGATAGGGGATAAAATCAGGGTTTCTATGGGTGAAGGTATCCCTGTCGATGGAGTAGTGCGCGAAGGAATTGCGTTTGTACAGGAAACCGGCATGACTGGGGAACCTTACCCAGTGGTCAAACGGGAAGGGGATGCTGTTCTGGCTGGAACAATTTGCGTGGACAATTCACTGACCATTGAAGCAACCAAAGACGGAAGTCACCGCGAGCTCGACAGTCTCTTGAAAATCGTCGAGGAAGCCCGCTTTAAACCTTCGGGAATACAGTCGATGGCTGACCGGATGGTCTCATGGTTTTTGCCGGTGGTGACGGCTTGCTCGATTGTCGCTTTTGCCGGTTGGACATTTTTGGGGCAGTGGGAAGTCGGGCTCTTTAATGCGATGGCTGTGCTGATTGTGGCTTGCCCTTGTGCAATGGGGCTCGCGACACCCATCGGCCTATGGAGTGCGATCGCCGCCTTGGCCAAACGCGGGCTGATCCTACACACGGGGGAATTCATCGAGAGGATTGCCGCCATTGATACGGTTGTTTTTGATAAGACCGGCACTCTCAGTGATGAAAAACTCCAGGTCGAAGAAGTCATCGTCGATGACGGGCTCGACCGTGAAGAAGTTCTTGGCCTGATCCATTTTGTCGAGAGCCATTCTAACCACCCTATCGCTAAAGCATTCCAATCCCTCGTAACAACCCTGGATACTTCTGGATTCAGGCTTTTGAAAATGGATGCCTTGCCTGGCCAAGGAATTGAGGCGTCTATCGAGGATTCCGCAGGAAGAGGGGTATCTTTAGTCATTGGGAATAACAATTTGCTACACACAGACCAAAAGCCCGCAGCTGATCTGCTCACACAGAAACGTTATTCGAGCACGGAAAGTCCACTTGTTTTAAATGTCCTCATCAATCAAAAACTCGTTTCCCTGATTTATTTACGTGAAGCCGCTCGCAACGAGTCCAAGGAGGTTACCGGCTACTTGCACCGGGCGGGTATCCGCACCGTGATCATGTCCGGGGATAAAGAAGAAAACGTCCGTAAACTGAGTTTGGGTGCCGATGAGATACAGGGAGGTTTAACTCCCCAAGAAAAGGCAGATAGGATAAAGGCATTACAGGATTCGGGTAAAAAAGTCCTTTTTGTCGGTGATGGGGCTAATGATGCACCAGCCCTTTCGATTGCCTACTCCAGTATTGCCATGGGTAGTGGCACTTCCTTGGCGCATGAGTCCGCCCAAGCCACCCTTTTCGGGGGCAATTTGCTCCATGTTATTGATGCCATTTGTTTAAGCCGCCTGGTCATCCGCCGGATCCGCTCAAATATCCTGTTTGCCTTTTTTTATAATATTATCGGTATATCCCTAGCGATGCTCGGACTGATCCATCCCGTCTTGGCAGCCATTCTCATGCTCATTTCCAGTGCCACAGTCAGTTGGCGGGCATTCCGGCTTGGCGAAAAAATCCAAGAGGGTGACCTCGGCCGTTTCCGTAATCTACTCTCGCAGACCGATACGATTCCCTTTGAAAGCGAGGGACTCGTTCCTTTGATTAAAGAAATGGTTTTCCGTGAAAAGACAGCTTCTGTCCTTGCTCTTTGTGTCGCGTTACAAGGCCCGTTTTTATCTTACTTAGCACGCCTGGATTTTCAATCAGGTGTCTTGGTGACATTTGTTTTTGTTTTAATAGCCATCG
Source organism: Verrucomicrobiota bacterium (assembly GCA_034440155.1). NCBI lineage: Bacteria > Pseudomonadati > Verrucomicrobiota > Verrucomicrobiota bacterium. Next base: position 25,768 of record JAWXBN010000005.1, read on the forward strand.
TAGGATTTATTTTCTGTATCCGTCCGGGTGCGACCTATACTTTGCGAGCTTGTTATGGCATGTTAGCACTCGGTAATCTCGCTATGATAGCCGGATGGTGGGCAGATGCCGGTTTCGGAGCGATTGTCCGTGACGGGATATGCCTTTGTGCTTGTGAGAAATCAATACTGGGTAAAGGTCTCCTGTCGCATATTAACCTCATGCATATTGGGATGATTGCTGGGGGAATACCGGGTATGGCCTATGGGAACTCTATCCTGCCTAAAGCCTACGAAAGCGTGTTTATAAAATATGCCCATTTACTGACCTGTCTGGTCGGCATGTATATCGGGATGATGCTCGGAGCGTTGGTCATGGCACAATTCAAAGTGGGGGATCCTCACCTCTATGTTGTGTGCAGCTTTTTTGCCATGACGATCGGGATGCTCTTGGGCATGATCCTTGTCTGCGTGACTTGGTTTAAACTTAATAAGGATTAGGATTCATCTGATGATTGTAAATACTGGTGGCATACCGACAAGGGAACAATTGATTAAGCAAAGGCAGAAAGAGTCTCCTTACTGGTGGCTAGTCCACCAGCTTGGCTCCTTGAAACTGGCCATGTTTCTCATTTTCACAATCGCCCTTGCCATCGCCATCGCGACCTTTGCTGAATCATCCTTTAGTACCAAAGTCGCCCAGGAATATATCTATAAAGCACCGTGGTTTAATCTTTGGTTGATTGTTCTTTGCGTGAATCTTTTTTCCGTCACATTGACCCGGTGGCCGTGGCAGAATAAACACCTCGGATTTATTGTGACGCATTACGGGATTATTACTTTACTTGTCGGAGCCATGATCGGTCGTATCTGGGGTTTTGAAGGGAATGTAACCCTCGATAAGGATAAACCCCTTGGACGGATTATTACCAACCGCACCATCCTCCAAGTCGATAGTCCGAGGGACCATGCGACTTATATTACTGATGTCGATGTCTCGATGCATCCTCCTCGTCCGGAAAAAACAGTGGTCATGCCAATCCCGGACAGTGACAGGAAAATTATCCTCAGTGATTATACCGAGAGTATCCAAGCTCAACCTTATCTGGAGGCCGCCATCGATAACCCCGAGTCAGTCCCGGGAGTCAATCTCCGTTTACAAAGTGCCATGATGTCGCAGACTTTTGAGGTTCCTCTCTGGCTCAAGAAAGGTTCAGGCCTCGAGTCTTACGACCTTTTCGGATTGGCGACTTTAAAGATCGTCAAGGAACTTCCCACTTTTGACCCTGCTAAAATGATTAAACCCGGAGAAGGGATTCCTTTCAGTGAAAATCAAATTGTTTTCGCGAAGAGTCCGGAATCTACTGTGATCGATAATTCATGGGGGAAACCCAGCGGTTATATCGTTACTTTTTTGGTAGCTGAGGAGGGGACTCAAGACCGTGTGAAAATCATTTCACCCGAGGGACTCGAAAAGACTTTCGACCTAACGGCTAAATTGCCCGCCAAATTTATCCTTGAAGATGGGGTCAATGTTTCAGTTTCGGAAAGATGGACTGACTTCGCCATTGTCAAGGGCCGTCCGGGAAATGCGAGTAAGGAGAAAAATAATCCGGCTCTTTTCATTAATCTCTCTGGCCGTATCCAGCCAGGCCCACGGGCATCAAAATCTTTACCTCATCCAGAGTTAATCATGGCTATCCAGCCCGACGGTAGAATCATGTATATGGTCATGAGAGGGGAATATGTGACTATGGCGGGGAAAAGTACTGAAGGTGAGCCTATTATCCCCGGTTGGGCTGATTGGTCGGTCACTCCGTTATCTGTTTTTCAAAAAGCCATTCCTCTGACAAAAAATGTTGTCCTCACTGATACCCAAGTACAGACGCTGGATCCTAAAACATTAACTCCTGCTCTTAAGGCCTCGATCAGGACATCTGAAGGTCAGGAAGGTCCGGTTCAGTGGATTCCCAGCGGAGAGGTCGTCACTCTTGAAGGTCCCGATGGCAGCCCACAGCGTGTGGGATTTGGCCTCCAAGCTCATCAAATCCCATTCCTGATTACTCTTCAGGAGTTCCAGGTTCCCCGACGACAAGGAACCGATGATCCAGCGGATTATATCAGTACCATTCAGTTCAACCATCTTAAAACTGGTGATACTTCCATCCAGACTTCTAAAATGAATCACCCAGCTACTTATCCGAATGAATGGTGGCGTCCACTTACAGGGTTGACCTATAAATTTTCCCAAGCCCAATGGGATCCTAATAACCTTAACCAGACCACACTCCAAGTCCTGTATGACCCTGGCTGGTTTTTTAAGTGGATTGGTTCATTGGGTATTTGCGCAGGGATATTCATTATGTTCTACTGCAAACCATATGCTAAACCGGCCACTTCTAAAAATAAGGAAATTAACCCCACCACTGATACGGCAACAATATTATGATGAAACGATTTTTTTCTCTATTACCCGCCTTACTCCTCTTTTTACCCGTATGGTTAAGTGCTCAAGTTGATCCAACGACATTAGACGGGCTCGTTATCCAATCAGGCGGACGCCAGAAACCATTCGGTGTTTTCACAGCCGAAACCCTCCAGTCATTGACCGGTAAAAAGGAATTCAAACCCAGTTTCTCAGAAAAAATACTTCCTGCCGGTGAGGTTCTTTTGGAAATCTGGTTTAATCCACAAAAATGGTCCAAGGAAGAAATCATCCTCGTGGACTACCAGCCCTTACGCAAATTGCTCGGGATGGATGGGAAAAAGAAATTAGCCTCTTTCGAGTCGATAGTCTCAAATCAGGAATTTGTGAGAGCCTTTGAGAGCCTGCAAAAACAGAAACGCCAAAAACCCAATGATAAACTCGACCCCCTACAAAAGGATGTAGAGTCGGTTTCAGGCCGTTTGCATATTTTTGAAGGGCTTGTGTCAGGTGATGCGTACCGGGTGATTCCTCCTGCGCCGAACGGGAGTATCGAGTTTATCCCCGTGCAGTTACTAGGTTCTGCCTACCAGAAGGAACAGGCATTGCCTGTGGCGGAAGCCTTTGACCAGATGAGGTCGGCATACCTAAAAAATGATCCTTCTGAATTTAAGGTGGCTGCTACCCGGTTTAAAGAGCTTGCCGGAGGAATTAACCCCGCAGCGAGTATTAGCCCGTGGAAAGTGCATTTAGAGAATTTTTATTTTAAATTCCATCCTTTCCGCTGGGCTTGGATCGCTTATTTGGGGGCATTTGTTTCCTTGCTGGCGATTATGAATCAGAAAAAGGGTTATCGGATTGCTTGGGCACTGGTATTGACGGGCTTATTGCTCCAAATATCCGGATTTGTCATGCGTATTATTATTTCGGAGAGGGCGCCGGTGACAAATATGTATGAGACAGTCATCTGGTTATCCTTTGGTGTCTCGATTTTTGCTATTATCCTCGAGTGGAAATATCGCTGTCGTTATTATCTGCTTGGTGCTTTACCCGTCTCTATTTTATCTCTTTTACTCGCGGACTCCCTGCCGAATGTCTTGAATGACTCGATACGGCCTTTGATGCCCGTGCTCCAGCATAATTTCTGGCTTACTGTGCATGTGCTGATGATCACATCTTCTTATGCAGCATTTGCCCTCGCTTTGGGAGTGGCCCATATTATTCTCGGAAAAGTCCTCTTCTCAAAAAAACATACTATTGAGGCCTCACTCTATAATTACCTCTATAAAACCATTCAGATCGGGGTTTTATTGTTAGCCATCGGTACGATTCTTGGTGGTGTCTGGGCAAATTATTCTTGGGGCCGCTTCTGGGATTGGGATCCGAAAGAAACTTGGGCATTGGTGGCCTTTATGAGTTACTTATTTATCTTGCATGGACGGATTGCCGGTTGGTGGGGTGGTTTTGGATTGGCCATCGGTTCGGTGATTGGATTCATGGCTATTCTTATGGCTTGGTATGGGGTTAATTTTGTTTTGGGGGTAGGGCTGCACAGTTATGGATTTGGTGCGGGCGGTATTGAGTACGCACTAGCTTTTGTAATTGCTGAATTGATTTTTGCGGGGGCCGCACTCTATACTTACACAAAAATCAAAACCCAAACACGCACGCACGACAAAGCCCTAGATGCAGTGGATAAAAACTAATGACCAAACAAGAGAATATATGCGACCTTCATCTCCATTCGACTTGCTCGGATGGGACTGATTCGCCCAGTGAGGTGGTTCGTAGGGCAGCAGAAAAGGGTTTCAGGGCGATTTCCCTGACCGATCATGACACCGTCCAAGGGTTAAAAGTCTTTCATCAGGCTGGAAAAGAGTATGGAGTGGAAACGATTAACGGGGTGGAGATCACTTCAGAGATTAATGGCCGTGAAATCCATATCCTCGGATATTTTGTGGATATGGATGATCCTGTACTTTTATCCTCACTAAAGGACCAGGAAAATCACCGCCTCACACGCGTGAGCAGGATGTTAGTAAAACTCCAGGCCTTGGGGCTTCAAATTTCCGAAGAGGATATGAAGGTTTACTCAGATAAAGGCACGGTCGGTCGCCCCCACCTCGCCATGGCCCTCGTGCAAAAAGGTTATGCCCACTCGATCGATGATGCTTTCGGCAGGTATTTGATCAGGTCGGGTTCTGCTTTTGTGGAGAAACCAAGGATATCCGCAAAAGAAGCGATCCGGGTGATCCGAGCCTCCAGCGGGGTAGCTATTTTGGCCCATCCCGGGATTACCCACGTAGACACCAGCATCCGCAATCTCGTCGCTCAAGGTCTCCAAGGCATTGAGGTCTGGCATATTCGTCATGATGAAAAACAGAATATGCGTTACCTCAAAATCTGCCACGAGCTCAATCTTGCCGCGACTGGAGGTTCAGATTGCCATGGGCATTTGAAGGGCCCCGAGCTTATGGGCAAAGTCCGTGTCCCTTACGAAAGAGTTGAACAACTCAAGAGCCTGAAAGCGGCTTGAGCTTAAAATTCCTTATCCTGAACTACTAGAAATAATCGGGAGCTTTTGTGATTCTTGCTCCCTTGATATCTCAAGCCAAAGACAGATTCCGGATGGGTTGCCACGAGACGTCGAGGTTTTTGATTTCCATGACGAGGTCTTTGAGTGGCCAGACGGAGATTTTAACCCCGCCGGTTTTCATCCGTACAATGTGCCCACCGCAATTCGAACCAGTTTCAAAACCGTGGATATGGAGGGGATGAGTAGCTACTGAGATAATATTTTGGACCGTTGGGTTTGCGGCGTATATCCCGCCGACACTCCATTGTCCGGGGCCGTATTCAGCGAGTTTAAGGTTATTTTTGGCATTGTAGCCGTCGGTGAGTTTGAGTCCTTCTAAGGGAAGGTAAAAAGCCGTTGCATAGCTGACAAAGTCGAATGGTCCATTCACGTGGACTGCGGCCAAACCGATATTAGATTCAATCATTTTTTCTTGGATCCATTCGTGGAGATGGTCTGTCTCGGGGGTTTCCCATGTCTGAACGGTAGAGGGATCACAGACCGCTGCCGCGAGGAATGGAAATGTAGGAATATCGCCGTTTTCGCCCAAGGAAGGGGTTTGAAGCACCGGACCTGATTCAGAAGGGCGTTGCCGTGTGATATCGATAATGTGCATGGGGGAAACCCCCTCCGGATCAGACCAATAAACCTTCGGTTCACCGACAGTCCCTTGGATAATGATTTCCCCATTTCGCTTGAACCAATTAGTCGTTCCTATCCCGATCAGAGGCCAGTCTTTTGGATAAACGGAGATCTCATTGGCCACACTTTTCCATTGTACCGTATGGAAAAAATCGCCCAACAGGAGGCGTTCAACCGTGTTATATGAAAAGAGTGAGGCTCGGAGCGATGTCATCGGGGTCATGAAGGAAATGGATACCTCGAAGGCCTCTTTTTGGCTACATCTTTTTCTCGTTTTATCCAGATGACTTACCATCACAAACTCCCTCCCGGTAAGTGCCCAAAGCAATTTGCCCATGCGCATACGGAAAGCCAGGCCTGACAAAAAATAGGGGACACCCCTTGTCGTTGGGGCAAGAATGAGAGATTACAATTTGCATCAGTAACAGTGGCGGGTTATAGTCTCGCGGATTGCCTGCGAGGAAAATCATGCAGGAGAATGTATAGACCTTTACTTTAATAAGGAATTTAAAAAGTCATGTTTGGAATAATCAATAAGCTGAAAACAGGGCTGCAAAAAGCGCGGGTCGGGATAGTCAGGGCTTTTAGCGGTGAAAAACTGGATTTTGATTCGCTTGAGGCGGCCTTGCTCCAGGCTGACTTCGGACTTTCCATGACGGAGAAAGTCATGAAAGCTGTCCGTGAACGTGCCAGTGTGACCGTAAAGGTCGATGACTTACGTGAAGTAGCCATTAATGAAATCCTCTCTGTCTATGGGGACAATGAGGAATATCCCCTGGCAACAGCCTCCACCGGCCCGACGGTTATTCTCGTGGTCGGAGTCAATGGTACGGGAAAAACGACGACTTGTGCCAAAATCGGGTACCGCCTCAAAAATGCCGGACAGAAGCCTACCCTTGTGGCGGCGGATACATTCCGGGCTGCGGCGATTGAACAGCTCAAAATGTGGAGTGAACGCTTGGGAATACATTCTGTCCTCGGCACCTATGGGGCTGATCCCGCTTCGGTGGCTTATGATGGGGTGACCCAAGGTATGACAAATCAGTCGGACGTTATTTTGATTGATACAGCCGGGCGCCTCCATAATAAAGCGCATCTCATGGCTGAACTCGAAAAAGTCCGTCGTGTTATCGGTAAAAAAATCCCGGATGCGCCACACGAGACGATCCTGGTGCTGGACGGTTCCACCGGTGCTAATGCCCTGAATCAAGCGCGCGAATTCCACAAGATTACCCCGCTAACTGGATTAGTCATAACCAAGCTAGATGGGACCAGTAAAGGTGGCATCATTGTCGCAATCCAGAATGAACTCAAAATCCCTGTCAAATTCATCGGATTAGGCGAGCAAGCCGACGATTTGCAGCCATTCCAACCAAAGGAATTTGTCCGGAGTTTATTCACGGAATAGGGGATACTTTATTCTGGGAGATTTATGAAAAAAACAGATCGGATAGACGGGAGATTCATGCGGCAGGCCCTGAATTTAGCCATGAAAGGGGCTGGCACCGTTTCCCCAAATCCGATGGTGGGGGCTGTGATTGTTAAAGCAGGGAAAATAATCGGGAAAGGTTACCACCAAAAAGCAGGTCTTGCCCATGCGGAGGTTAATGCCGTCCGGGACGCCAAAGCACGAAAAGCAAATTGCGCGGGGGCCACGATTTATGTAACCCTGGAGCCTTGTTCTTCAATTGGCCGCACCGCACCTTGCACCGATTTAATTATTCGTGAGCAATTTGCGCGGGTGGTCATCGGATGTCTCGATCCTGATAAGCGGCATGCAGGAAAAGGGTTCGCAATCCTCGGGAATGCTGGGATACAAGTAGATGCCGGATGTTTGGAGGATGAGTGTCTGGCCCTTAACCGCATTTTCTTTACTCATAAAATCCTCAAACGCCCGTATTTCATTGGAAAAATCGCCCTGACTAAGGACGACAAAATCAATGGGCACCCCGGTAAATGGATCACCACAGCTCTTTCCCGAAAACACGCCCATTATTTAAGATTCCAGACTGATGCCGTTATGGTGGGGGCCGGAACTGTTCTTGCGGATAACCCTTCACTCACCCTCCGACACGGTTACGATTCTAAGGGTAAGGAGCAACCCTGGCGTATTATCCTTGATTCAAAAGGACTCGTGCCAGCCACGAGCAAATTGCTCTCGGATGAATTCCGCAATAAAACGCTCCATCTCAGCGGAAAATCATTTCCCAAACAAAAAGGCCGATTGGTCCCGCAGCAAATTGCACGGTGGCTGGCCGGTAAAAATATTTCCTCTTGTCTGATTGAAGGCGGGGTAAAGGTGCTGGAATCCTTTTTTAAAGCGGGATTGATTGATGAATTCTACCTCTACGAATCGACCACGGTTAAGTCAGTGGATTCAAATTCCCTAGATGGGCGCAAATTGCTGCGTTATCTCGGGAGGCAGAGCTACAGGGTAGAGTCTCGGGGCGCAAAGTCTCGGGATCGCTTGACCCGTTACATTTCATCATCGTCACAGGCGTTATTACGGACGATTTCAGCTAAACGTCGCCGCCGTGCGGCTGTGCTTCCTAAAAGGAAATAGATACCGTAAACCAGAAGGAAAATAAGCTGGATATCGATCAGGAAAAAGCGGACCCAAAAATAGATTGAGCAGATGAGTAGTGCAGGGATAGTCGCACAACATGATATTTTTGAAATCTGACTGATTGTCAGGAAAGAACCGGTCAGTTTCTCAAGGGCAAATGTGCTCCCGATAAAAAATAGATTAATAAAGAAGCCGTAGAAGAGGATCATGAACCCGACAAAAAAAAGGCCAAAAACGAAGATGATCATCTTTAGGCTGGCTGAGAGGTAGTCCTCGACATATTTGGCATTGATCCGGCCATCCGGCAGATGCTTGAAGGTAATCTCTTGTTTCGCGGGGAAAGGGCCTTTGAGTGCCTCCATCTGGATGCCTTGGGAAGCTACGGCGAAGGTCATTGAAAGATTTGAGGACGTGATCGTAGGATAATTTGTCGAGGAAGTGTCAATGACCAGCTCATAGGGTTCACTCCCGCCAGTAGCTGCCTCGATTTTACCCTTATAGATAAAAGGGGTTGTGGATTCCGAAGAGAGGACTCCCGCTTTTATGGTCAGAGGTGGGAGGGTTTTTTCGACCCAAGCACCACTTTCCTCTGCGATTTGTTTGGCAAACGGAATCATGCTGAGGGCATTGGCCACGATGATGATGATAATAAAGCGGAAGAGTAACCAAAAGATTTGACCGAATGAATGGTCGATGACTTTCGCATAAAAGCTCATTGTACTGAGACTTTGGAGAATAGAGATGAATAAGGGCATGGATAAAACTTTAGTCTTTAAGTCCGAGTTCTGCACGGGTTTGTTTCAGCAATTTGCGTATGGAGGGTTTGGCCTTTTCTTTGTCACGCTGGATCATGCGGTCGATAAAAAGGATCCCATTCAAGTGGTCCACCTCGTGCTGGATCGCACGGGCCAAAAGGCCAGCAGCCCTAAAATGCAGGATGGATCCGTCGAGTTTGGAGGCTTTGACCTCGGCAACTGGCGCGCGCAGGATATTACCACCGATTTCTGGGAAACTCAGACATCCTTCCGTCCCGCTTTCGAGTTCACCAGAGGGTTTGATGACGGGATTAATCAGGATCAGGGGCATATAATCCTCAGGATCCACTTCGACACCGGAGAACCACATTTTAGAAGGCCGATCCGCCCCTGAAATATCCACCACGGCCATTTGCAAAGCTTGATTTACCTGTTGGGCTGCCAAACCGACCCCCGCAGCATGATACATGGTATCGAGCATGTCGTCAGCGAACTCGTGGATTTCGGGGGTGATTTTAGTGATTTTTTTACCCTTCTGCCACAAGACAGGATGCCCGTACCTGACGATCTCAAGAATCATTACTTAACCTCTTGAATGTCCGGTTTACGGGTAAGAGCCTTGATATTATCGATCTTCTCGAGTTTGGCAGCATCCATCACCTTGATAATCGTGCCGAAGGTTGCTTTTTCATCACTGCGGATTTCAAGAGTCAGATTTGGCTGTTTTTCTTTGGCATCTTTAAAAGTCTGGTCAAGGTTCGAAAAAGTCACAGGCGTAGCGGCAATCCACATTTTATCATCCTTATCGATAGTCAGGATGAGAGGTTCATTTTCTAGATTGCTACCATCCTGTGATTGTTTTGCCTCGGGGAGCTTGAGCTGGACCTCGGGTAAAGCCTTTTTAAAGGTCGTTGTCACCATGAAGAAAATCAAGAGAATAGCCAAGATGTCCATGAGAGACACAAGGATAATCTGGGGGGTACGTTTTCTTTTAACGACAAATTGCATAAGACAAAAAAACTAGCTCCTATAAACTTTGGATAAAAGATCTGTACAGACACTTTCCATCAAGACCCCGGCACTTTCGATCTTCCGGGAGAAATAACTCCAGGCGATCAGCGCGGGAATGGCGATGCCTATCCCCGCGACGGTATTATTTAAGGCTTCCGCAATACCATGGGCGATGATCTGGGTTTGCAAATCACTGGAGGCTGTCCCAAGGCCTTGGAAAATCCGCATCAATCCGGACACTGTCCCGAGCAAACCAAGCAGGGGTCCGATCCCGATACAGATTTCCAGAAAGACCAAACCACGTTCCATTTTATTAATTTCGACCCTAGCTTTTGTCTGGATCGCCTCTAAATTTTCATTTTTTGGCCAGTCAAAATGGCTGATGGCTGTTAAGATCACGGTGGCCAAGGCAGATTTATCATCTTCGCAAATTTTCTTTAATGTCGGAATATCGTCGATGTCACGGACGGCCTCAGTCGCATCGATAATGCTATAGGGTACTATTTTTTTCCGGACAAGGGCGACACCCCTTTCCAATATAATGGCGAGTCCGACGACTAAACACGCCAAGATTGGATACATGAAAATACCGCCTTTTGTAATGAATTCAAACATAGGTAGGGGATAGCTAATAGAGTGCGAAACTAATTTCAAATTCTTTTTTATCCCCCAGAGTTGCTGCTACCTCTGACGGGAAAGGGTTATACGGGACTCCTCCACGATAGATGGCGTCGTGGCATAGTCCCGTAAAAATCACATCGTTACTATCACTGACAAGCCGGATATTTGTCACCGTGCCATTGGCTAGGAGGTCAAATTTCGCACGGACATTGCCGACCTTTAAAAGGCCGATTTTATTCGGGTCTGACACGAGACCGAGCCAACGGCTTTTAATAGACATCAGGATATACTGGACATATTTGCCCAAGGGACTCGCGGCAGTATCATAGGAGGTTATCGAACTAATCGAGGCCCTGCGTCCCCCTTCGATTGCCGTTTGTTGTTCAAATGTCGATGGGGATGCGGAAGGGGAGGATGCTTGAGCCCCTGGATTTAGCGGGGAGGGCGGTGGGCCGGAGGAACGGGGGTTCAGTGCAGCAAGTTGTGCTA
>JAWXBN010000006.1 GCA_034440155.1 Verrucomicrobiota bacterium
TCGACTCGCTCTTTGAGAGATTCGTTTTTTTTGAGGGGTTTCTTCGCGATGCCATTTGTTTTAGCATACTGCCAGACAAACTCGTCAGGATTAAGATCGGGCGCATAGGGCGGAAGAAAGTGTAACTCCAAACCCCCACGACATGACGCCACATACGATGCTACTTTCTTTGCTCGGTGACTTGGATGCCCATCAACAACGAGAAAAACTGATCTGTACTGGAAAAAGTAGACACGAGATTCTCTTGAGATGAGTGAGCGTACTCATAAAGATTATCCAAATCCTGCTCTTAAAATGGGAAGAGTAGGCTTTTAACTGATCAAGGGTTAATTTATCAAGTTCATCCGTGCTGGCTATGTAGCCAGAGGAATTTATTTAATATTCTGTATCCAAATAACTTCTGTCAGTTCGAGATTGGGAATAACAAAGAGCATATTGCCGTCTTTAAACTTTCCGGTCAAACTCTTCATTGTAAGAGGGTTAACAGCCTTGAAATTTCCTTCATTATCCGTTTTTAGATTAAGCCATTCGGGTTTTTTAATGACGAGGCTAATATCCGCTTTTTGTTTATAACTAAAGCGTGGATTTTTTCCCATATCATTGGGATTTCTATCGGTGGTATAATCCATGTTTTTCATGATCAGTAGTACACCGGTATCTCCACTCCAAAGTTCGTATGTTTTTTGTCCACTGACTTTATCGCCGATGTCATGAGCGCAGTAAAAGAGTGCAGGGCTAAGAATCGGTTCCAGATTTTTGATTTCCTTATTTAATCGTTTTATTTCCTCTAAAAGAATAGGCGATGATTGAAAACCTAAGATTTCACCCGGATTCCCATAAATAAAATAATTGACTCCCTTACACCCATTACCAATCGCTGTATAAAGTAAAAGCCTCAATTCTCCGGGCTCTAAAATCCTATCGACATTTTTGTACGTGAAGGTTTCTGGAATATAAATGAATGGTTTAGGAGCCGCTGCGCGACGTGCTACCCTACAATAGAATTCTTCCTTCTCTACAAATTTTGTTTGCTTCGTCATGCTGAATGTATATCGGCAAAATCCTAGTCCATCTGTCATTGCCGAATACAATGGATAATGAGAATTTGCGGCTGCGGCTGTACAAAGATAAATGTAATTAAGATTCTCAGGTGATCCGGCACTTCTTTGTGTGGCTTGTGAAATAACCCATTCAGCAAGTTTTCCTGGGGTTCCCAATTCCATTTCCTGACAACTCAAGTCCCTATCAATTAATCCTGCGTATGGATTCAAGTCTAATCCAAGCTCCTTGCGTAAGGCTCCTTGGCTTTTCTCCACCCCAAAAGCATCTATTAATACACCACTGGAAATTTTCATGGAGGTATGAATGATTGCCCCATTATCCATTTCCATCCGTACCCATATCCAGCTCCCCAATTTTACATCCTCAGGCATTTTGACTTTGATTAATCCGGGCTTTCCATAATAGTTAGTTCTTTGAAATTCATCCCAATCTTCAATTGGTTGTGAGAGTTGGCTCCAATTTTCAGTGGCAATTTCTTTCCCATTAATTTTGATTTTTACCGGGTGGCTTATCCAACGTATCACTCCATAGCCTATGAAAAGTGTTTTATAATTAGAACTTGCTGTTAATGAGGTTATCCTTGTCCATTCCTCAATGACAGGCGGTAGGTTAATCTCTAGGTCCTTCTCATTGTCTAGCGAGATGAGAACCTTGTTTTCTGAGGACTTGACCCATGCGGGATTATCCTGAATCACCAGCTTGGCAGAGAATCTTAATACCGCTGATTGTCCGGGGTTAATTTGATCTGAAGGCAAATAACGCGACCAAACCACCAATCCCGAGTTTGTAGCATCTTTTCCATTTATTTTCCATTTACCTAGTTTCACACTCTTCACTGTATGATTGGTGATATAGACTTCGCACCAGGGATAGTTAAAGGGATCTAATGAATAGCTCCATCGGGCTTCAAGAGTAAAAGAAGCATTTCCTTTATTATCCCCCTCTTTTTCATTGGCGTTAGATGTATTGGAAACAATTTGCCCACGCGTATTTGGTATTCCACAAAGTAATATTCCCAAAGATAGAAAAACAAAGAAGATCGTTGTCTTATTTAAACACATGATCGTCATATTCGCATGCAATCTATAAATCTTACAAATTAAAAGTTCTCACAATCACAAATAGGTCTCATCGCAGTTTTTGAATGATTGAATGAAGGGGGGGATTCCAGTCCACCAGATATTTTCTGTAGTGGGCACAAACGGGTGATGTACATCGTCGACTCTGTCCCGTTGTCTCTAGCAAAACCTTTGCTTATAAACGTACACATTGCTTGAGTGTCTACGATGGACGAATGGTTACTCTCGAGAAAATGAGATGTGTTAGAAAATCTCCAGTACGGCACGTCTATATTCACAAGACCAACCTCGCCATTAATAATATTTCCAGTTCAAGGATAACTGTTTAGTTTCCAGTATTCGACTCATCTTCATGACTTTTAAGTCAATTCAGGGGCGTCAATAAAAAGGTATAATCATTGACGTGTTTAGATGGTAAATAAGTAGTTTGAATGTTTTCATGTTCAATCTTTACAGGGGTTCAAAAAGTAAGCCTCATTTTAACATGCTAATTCATGAACTGGTAATTTGGAGTCAATAAAAAGCCTTTGATTGCTAGAGTAAAATAAATTTTCTATCTTCATCCTGTGCAGAAAAAGGGAACAATCAAATTACTTTTTGGGATTATAAATTCATTATATTCCCATGCTCGGATATCTGGTCGTGCTCATTCAGTATCATCGTTATTTGCCCTATTAGTAATCCCTTTATTTATTTTACTTGTTAGTGCTACATTTTCATTTTCTGGGGTAAAGACACCCATCAGATCATGGATGATCATTGACGGGTTTGGTCATTATGATTTAGTGAATAGGCCAAAAGACCCGCATGGATCAAATGGTTTTATGATGGACCTCCTGTTCCGGACGGCTTATCCATCTGATACTATTTTGGATACGAGTATATCTTATAGGAATGAACTCACGGTTGATGAGAAAGGCAGAAAGAATACGGCCCGGTGGGGGAAAAAAACAGCGGCTGTTATGGATAATACCATTATGCCTCGTGATAACGAAAAGGTAGGGGTTTCATTTTTTTCCGCTTGGGTAAAAAGCCCGGTAGATATGGTTGTAACGGCTACTTTCCCTGCGTATGAACCCAAAGTAAAGGGGGATATATCTATTTTTGGAGCCACACAAATAGTCTGGGTCAATGGACTGTTACTTGAGCATGAGCAAGTGAGCGGAGATACCCCTTACCATTGGTGCCCGCGCCAAGGTCAGGAGGTATACTTAAGGGCTGGGTGGAACTTTATATACGCACGGGTAGCCACTTGGTGGTCGGGAGCGCGGTTTGGGATGGTCTTGGAGAGTAAGGAGAATGAGTCGGCAAAATTAGAAATCAAGGCCGAACCTCCCTTGGGATTTAATCGGAAATTAGATTTGCAAAAGTTTGCTTATTTGGCGGGGGCTGGTGACGGGAGTGCTCTTGCCCAAGAAAAGCAGAAAAGAATCGAGGCTGAGGCAGCTGATCTGGATCCTGCGACTTGCACGGATGAAAAGCCTGTGGAATTTGGAGTGGATGTACCCTTGGATCAAGTAGCATTGACAGTGCCGACAGGTGGACAAGGGAAATAGGTATTGGGAATTTAAATTGAATATTTAGTCATTAAAATGGAGCGATATATGAAACAGTTAAAGAGAGTAATGATAGGCATACCTGATCAGTTAAAGATTTATTTGATGATGAGCCTATTGAGCGGGAGCGTACTTTTTTTGATTGGAGCAGGCTATGGGTCATTGAATGTTACGGTGGATCCTATGAATGAGGATGCGGTCGTTCAGATGATAGCAATTGGCTCAGCAGGTATATATAAATTTTCATCGATGGTGAATTGTGGTGGAGCGGATGTTACGACGAATGCAATGACGAGTTTCCAATGGGTAGGGGGAGGTACTGCCAGCACAAAACACATAGTCACTACCAGTGCAGGAAAACAGAAGGAGACAGTCGACGTGAAGCATATTTACACGGTGGGGACACAGACATACACAAATACGGGCACGGGGAGTAATGAGGTGTATGTGATCGCGATGGCATCAGTGAGTGGCCCTCAGGTGGTGGTGGTGGGACAGGAGAATACGTATACGGGTTATTCGACGGGAGGGGTGAGTCAATCGGATTTTCCCTCCGGCTGGCCTCGGTGGGAGAATAATGGGAGTGCAGCATCAAGCGGCGTGATGAGTTTCGAGACTGCAGGGAGCCAGACGGTCAGAGGGATATGCGGGACATCGACGCAATCATTGACCGTGGTGGCCCTAGGGGTGGATTCAGTGAGTCCAGAGAGTAATGCGGTGGCCGTGGGTGAGAGTGTGACGGTGGTGGCTACACCTGATCCGGTTGGGCAGGCTTTCCCGAGTGGGTATCCGACATGGAATATGGGGGGTAGTGCGGGAGCGACATCCACGGTGACGATCAGCACGGTGGGGACAAATACCGTGAGTGCCACTTGCGGGACA
>JAWXBN010000007.1 GCA_034440155.1 Verrucomicrobiota bacterium
AGGAAAAATCGCGGATTTACCCATGAAAGCAGGACTGATCAGAATCAGAATGATCGAGGAAGTAAGTCCGGTGGCCATGCCAGCGACAGCGCCCGTGGTGTTAAAACGTCGCCAGAAAAGGGAGAAAACAATGGCCGGGAGATTTGCCGAGGCCGCCACGGCAAAGGCTAGGCCGACGAGAAAAGCGACATTAGCCTTCTCCGTGAGAATAATGGCGATACCCATGGAAAGACCGCCGACAGCGAAGGAGGTGATGCGCGCGACTTTGACCTCTCGACCCGGAGCCTGCGGGCGGCCATGATGCAGGACATTTGTATAGAAATCATGAGCAAAGGATGTCGATGCACTGATGGTGAGTCCTGCGACCACAGCGAGAATCGTGGCGAAGGCCACTGCGGAAATAAAAGCAAAGAATATCTCGCCGCCCAAAGCCTGTGCGAGTAGAGGCGCACTCATATTCGTGCCGCCGTGTCCGGCAATAAAGTCTTTACCCAGGATCGTGGCCGCGCCAAATCCGAGGAATGTGGTGAGAATATAAAAGAGACCGATAATGATCATCGCCCACACGACGCTCACTCGCGCCGTTTTGGCATCAGGGACGGTGTAGAACCGGACGAGAATGTGCGGGAGCCCGGCCGTCCCAAAAAGCAATGCCATCCCCAGGGAAATCAAATCCAGAGCCCCATAGGGCGGCTTGAACTTGAGTCCGGGCTGGAGAAAGTTCTTCACCACCTCTGTCCCGGTCGTGGGGTCGGTGTAGGTGACGGTGGCGATCGCGTTAAAGAAATTTGCAAAGCTAAATCCGAAATGTCTCATCACCAAAATGCTCAGGAAGATCGTGCCACTCATCAGGAGCACGGCCTTTATGATCTGCACCCAGGTCGTCGCCAGCATCCCGCCGAAAACGACATAGATAATCATAATGAGTCCCACACTGACTACGGCGATATTAAAGGGGATGCCGGGCATGAGCAGCGAGACCAGTGCGCCCGCGCCGACCATTTGTGCGACCATGTAAAAGGTACTCACCGTGAGCGTGCTCAGCGCTGCCATAGCCCGCACAGGGCGCGCTTTGAGTCGATAGGCCAGCACATCGGCCATCGTGTATTTTCCTGCATTCCGGAGGGGCTCAGCCACAATCAGCAGTACCGTCAGGTACGCCACGAGCCAGCCTACTGAGTACATAAATCCGTCATAACCGAAGGCGGCGATCATGCCCGTAATGCCTAGAAAGGAGGCCGCACTCATATAATCACCTGCGACCGCCAGACCATTCTGCCAGCCCGTAATCGAGCGGCCAGCGGTGAAGTAGGCGCTCGACCCTTTGGACTTCCCCGCCGCCCAGTAGGTGACCCCCAGAGTGACCAAGACGAAAGCTAGAAACATCATGAGAGTAATAGTCATATTTTTGCTTTTTTTATCGGGGGGATACTGTGACGTTCTGCGAGGCGACTATCTCCGCGGCCATGGCGTCGAAGCGCGCCGATTTCCGGACATAAAGGTAGGCCAGGATCCATGCCATAAAAAACTGGGATAACGCAAAGAGATAAGCCAGATTTACATGTCCAATCACTGTCATTTCCATCAGCCGGGGGAAGTAACCGACCATGATGGGCAGGGCGAAATAGTAGAGCACAAAAAAGATCGTCGCCGGAATAATGAACCGCCTTTTGGCGGCAACGAGTGCTTGGAATTCTGGAGAGGCCGCAATTTGCGACCAGTCCGTGGCGGTGAGAGGATTTGATGGATCAGGGGGATTTGTATGATTCATAAAAAAGAAAAGTTTCCGAGTGACATGCGGTTTAACTCAAATTTTTCATTAGGGGAACTTAAAAATAAGCGGGTTTCACGGCACAAATTTGCGGAGGAACTCATAGGGAGCAATTTGCACCGCGAAGAAGACGAAAGGCACGAAGGGAAAAAAGGCCTGTCGGGCGAGTGTGTAGGGGGAGGGGGACCTTACCCCGTTGCCGCTCTGGAGCAATTTGCATCAGGAATAGAGAAAGAGACGTGACGTTCTTTTTTGCTTTAGCCCGGGGGAAGGGGAGTATCTGTGGGTGGCACAGTCGGCGCGTCGTATTGTCTATAGGAGAGATAGAAGTCCTCCACCTTTGCCCGTGCCCAAGGAGTTTTCCGCAGGAATTGCAGGCTGGATTTGATACTCGGGTCGAAATTAAAACAACGAATCCGGATGGCCTGCCCGAGCTCATCCCAGCCGTAGTGAGCGACGAGCTCGGTGAGAATCGTCTCCAGAGTGATACCGTGGAGTGGATCTCTCGATTTAAATTCGCTCATAGGGTTATAT
Source organism: Verrucomicrobiota bacterium (assembly GCA_034440155.1). NCBI lineage: Bacteria > Pseudomonadati > Verrucomicrobiota > Verrucomicrobiota bacterium. The sequence continues at coordinate 2,306 of JAWXBN010000007.1, forward strand.
TTTTTTTTAAAAATTGCGGTTCTTGGTAGGCGTGGCAGTGAGCCCTAACGATACAAGCTCAGCACCCGAGCGTCCAGAGAGATTTGTTGCAGTGTTTAGCTAAACAAAACCGCTGTCGCGGCAGGGATGACATTTCTCAAATTCATGGGTGCTGGTATGGTAAAAGGGCTTCGGTCTGTGACGTCGGATGCTTCCGCATCGACCATTCTCTCCCTTCCATTAAAAGTTAGGGCTCCTGATACGATTTTCAAACTGTGCTGAGTGATAAACAAAGGGTGCTCTCTTCTCGTCTAAAAATGGACTCTCATGAGCAATAGCTCGAATGCTGGAGCTCGTAACCTCTGCCATCCTCACTCCGTTCAGCACGCACGTCCAAGAGTGCCCGACTCCAGTAACTGACGGAAGATAACCAGAAGAAATCTCCCTCGCGAATGCTGCTGGATCAATAAACGAATAAATCTCGACCGTCTTCTCGTGTGGTGCGCCTAGGCCAGTTCGAGGGTGGAGCAGGGTTCATCCTGGCTGGTGACCTGGGCTGAGACGTGCATGGCGCCGATAGTGCCGAGCATGGTGGAGACAGTCTGGAAGGCGAGCTCGGGGGAATTACAATCGCGGCTGAGGTGGCCGAGGTAGAGCTGGCGCAAATTGTCCGTGACGATTTCTTTGGTTAACTCAGCGGCGGCTTCATTTGAGAGGTGTCCGTGCCGGGAAAGGATCCGTTGTTTCACTGACCAAGGGCGTTTGGTGTCATTTTGGAGGAGCTTGAGGTCGTGGTTAGTTTCTAGGACAATGACATTTGACTGGCGGATACGTTCGATCACCAGCCGCGTGGCGTAACCGAGGTCGGTGAGGAAACCGATTTTACTTTTTCCGGCTGTGAGTGCGAAGCCGACGGGGTCGTAAGCATCATGGGGCACACTGAAAGTTTCGATCCCGATATCCCTGATCATAAAAGTGCTGCCGGTGGAAAAAATCTGATAATTTGTGAAGCCGTTGAGATTTCCGGCGATGGCTTCCTGAGTAAGGCGATTGCAATAAAGGGGGATTTTGTGGCGGTTACACAGGATATTGAGGCCTTGAGTATGGTCGGAATGCTCATGGGTAAGGATAACGGCGTTAATATCCTCGATTTTACGGCCGATTTTCTCGAGGCGCTGGGCAATTTGTTTGCCGCTAAAGCCGGCATCAATGAGGATTCGCGCCTGGTCTGTCTCCAGATAAGCGCAATTTCCGCTGCTGCCACTGCCAAGGATAGTAAATCGAACCATGATTTCACTATCAATTTCTTACGAATGAAAACAAGAGTTATCTTCTTGAATGTCATCCATTCCGGTAAATCCGGGCTCTATTTTTCGCCATGTGCCGCCACAAAGGCAAGGAATGGGGGTAATTAAGTGTTAACTTAAGTGGTGGTCGGGATCATGGCTACCACGGCATGCGGGGATTGTTTCGATATTGTCAAAAAGTTCATAAAAAATTGAAAACCAATAGATTACGATTTTTACTAAGCCTCTTGATGCTGTATCTAGAAAAAAAGGATTTGACGCAAATTGTGGCACTGAATAGATTGTCGCGCTCACTACAGGCAGTGAGCTTTATCCCCGTTGAATGGTGGTGATACTATTTTCGGACGTATACAAATATGATCTTTTTAGCTGATTTAACACAAGATGCACCGACGGTCTTTAATCTCAAGCAATTGGGTATCGAGATCACGAACTCCATGGTTTACACATGGGTGATCGCTATTGTGATTCTCTTGGTGCTGCGCCTGTCGACTAAAAAAATGCAAGAAATCCCGAGTGGTGCCCAGAATGCGGTGGAAGCTGTGGTGGAAGGTATCCAAAACTTTTTATCCACGATTCTAGACCCGAAAGTCGTGAAATGGTCGATGCCCATTATCGCCTCGTTTTTCATCTTTATTTTGACAGCAAATCTCATGGGCCTGCTGCCCGGAGTCGGGAGTATTCTGGTCAAGAGTCACGACCATCGTGAGATCGCTGATGTCCAGGCTGAAGAAGGCGCGTTAGATATACATATTACTCCTGGGCTTTTGCATGAAGAAAAGAGGCTCGAAAAGAAAGAGTCCGGATTTTTTGAAAAATTGCCTTTGTATGTTTCTTCTTCTAATCAAAATTACGTCCCCCTTTTCCGGCCACCGACGGCTGATGCGAATATGACGATCGCCATGGCTTTTGTGTTTTTTGTGATGAATCTCTATTGGGCGATCAGATTTAACGGTGTCTGGGGGTTTTTCGTTCACATGTTCGGGCCGAAAGGTGGGATGAAAGGTTTTCTGTTAGTTATGTTAGTGCCTATCTTTGCGGCTGTCGGTATCTTGGAGGTCATTTCGATCTTGATCCGCCCTGTGGCATTGTCCATGCGTCTTTATGGAAATATCTACGGGGGTGAAAGTGTCCTGACGATTATGCTCGGGATGTTGCCTTTTGGTCTGGCGGCGATCCCCTTTTATTTTCTGGAAGTGATTGTGGCAACGGTTCAAGCCTTAGTCTTTACGATTTTATGTGTCGCCTTTACGGCGACAATGTGTACCCACATCGACGACGGCAGTCATGGTAACGATCACGATCATGATGATGAAGGCGAAAAAGGTCGCGCAGGCGGGCATTAAACCCCCCCCTCCGACAAATAATAATAATTTTGTCTGCGATGACCATTGCCAACGAGTGTGGGTCGCGGCAGAAACAACTAATCAAGTAATAAAAAACAGGAAAAAAAATTATGAGCGCATTCTTAGCTGAAGTAGTGATTACAGGTGGACAATTGGCAATCGGTTTGATCGCCGCAGCCGCGGCCATTGCCGTCGGAATGATCGGGTCAAAAGGTGTCGAAGCCATTGGTCGGAACCCCGGTGCATTTGGTAACATTCTGGTTTTCGGTCTTTTGGGTATGGCTTTCGCTGAAGGTTTGGCGATTTTGGCTTATTTCGTTGTGAAATTCTAGTCACAGGCATTTCAGTACACATCAAGAAAAGGGACGATTCATATGGAACAACTCATAGATATATTGGGCATTTCATGGCCGAAACTCATCGGGCAGATTGTTGGTTTCGGTGTCGTTCTTTTTGTCCTCCAGAAATTTGGATTCAAGCCCGTCTTGGCAATGCTCGATCAGCGTCGTGAAAAGATCACTGAGGGAATTGCCAATGCGGAGCGTGTTAAAAAGGAACTGGCCAATGCCCAGACCAAAGCTCAAGAAATATTAGACCAGGCCGAAAAACTATCTCAGAAACACATCGAGGAAGCCCGCGAGGCCGCGACGCGTATCCTCACCGAGCAGACCCAAAAAGCTATCGCCCAGGCCGAAGCCATTATCAAGCAGGCTAAGGAAGCCTCCGTCCTCGACTATGAGCGTATGCAAGCTGAGTTAAAAAAAGAAATCGGGCGTCTCGTCGTGGAGACCACTGCCAAGGTGCTTTCAAAGACACTGGATGATAATGACCGCAAACGCCTCAATGACGAGGCAGTCAAAAATTTAATCGCATAACTTTTAGACCAGAATAGCCTATCCCGTATGAAAAACTCCCGTGAAGCACTCAAAGAAGGCAAGAAATTCTTGCGTGCCTGCACATCTGGAGACACTTTGGACGAGGTGAAAGCCTTGAATATCGTGAAGGCTTTGATTGAAAAGAAACCACCGGGCTTCCGTGATATCCTGAATGCTTTCACGCGCCTCTTGCGATTGGAGCTCCAGAAACGCAGCGTCTTAGTCGAGTCAGCAGCCGCATTAGACAAGGCGACTTTTGACCAGATCAAAGTAATCTTGGAAAAAAGTTACGGAAAGGGATTAGACTTTACGCAGAAAACTAATCCCGGACTTTTGGCCGGTATCAAAATCCGCGCCGGAAGTGATATTTATGACGGTTCGGTCGCCGGACGTCTCGAAAAACTTAAAGAATCATTTTAATCGCAAAAACAATTCGAGGAAAAATAAGATGAGCACTCTGTTACAGGATATTGAAACACAAATCGCCGGTTTAAAAGCCAGTGTCTCCCGCCAGAATGTCGGTACCGTTCGTGAGATCGGTGACGGTGTGGCCAAGATTGAAGGCTTGGGCGATTGTATGATGAATGAGATGATTGAATTTGATAACGGCACCATCGGGCTGGCATTGAACCTCGAAGAGACACAGGTCGGTGCGGTGATTATCGGTGATTACACCCACATTAAAGAAGGTTCCGAAGTCAAAACAACGGGCAAATTGCTCCAGGTCCCCGTGGGTAAAGGCCTCTTGGGACGTGTGGTGGATGCCCTCGGACGCCCGATTGACGGGAAGGGCCCAATCAAAAGCGACGTGACTTATCCTGTTGAAAAAATCGCCGCAGGCATCATCAAACGCAAAGGGGTGAACCAGCCTCTGCAAACTGGAATCATGGCTATCGACGCGATGATCCCGATCGGTCGCGGACAACGCGAGTTAATCATCGGAGACCGTGCCACTGGGAAAACAACGGTCGCGATAGACACCATTATTAATAATGCCAATATCAACCGGCAAAATCACGATACACCCGATTTCCGCCCGATTTATTCCATTTACGTGGCTGTCGGCCAGAAGAGCTCGAATATCGCCCGCATCGTCGGCATCTTAGAAGAAAAAGGTGCTCTTGAATATACGATCCTAGTCGTCGCCGGTGCTTCCGACTCCGCCACAAACCAATACCTCGCCCCGTTTGCCGGTTGCGCCGTGGGTGAATGGTTTATGGACAATGGAATGGATGCCTTGATCATTTTTGATGACCTTTCCAAACATGCCGCGGCTTACCGTCAGATTTCCCTCTTGCTGAAACGTCCCTCGGGCCGTGAAGCTTATCCCGGTGACGTTTTTTACCTGCACTCCCGTTTGCTTGAACGTTCCGCACGTTTGAATGAAAAGAACGGGAATGGTTCACTCACCGCACTTCCGATTATTGAAACACAAGCCGGTGACGTTTCTGCTTACATCCCGACGAATGTCATTTCGATTACCGACGGTCAGATATATTTGGAGACAGACCTTTTTTACCAAGGTGTGCGCCCTGCGATCAATGTCGGTCTGTCCGTCTCCCGTGTCGGATCTGCCGCTCAGATCAAAGCCATCAAACAAGTCGCCGGAAAAATCAAAGGTGAATTAGCCCAGTTCCGGGAATTGGCTGCATTTGCACAGTTCGGCAGCGACCTCGACGCCGGCACAAAAGCAAAGCTCGACCGCGGTTCCCGTATTGTGGAGCTTTTTAAACAAACCCAATACAATCCTTTCACTGTCGAGCTCCAATCGGCGATCCTCTGGACGATCCAGAATGGTTTCTTGGATGATATCGCCGTCGATAAGATCAAGGATTTCCAATTAAAGCTCACTGATTATTTCATGACCCGCAAAGCAGCCCTGCTGGAGGCGATCCGTAAGGAAAAAGCTTTTAATGACACGATTAATGCCGATATCAAAGCGGCTGTGACTGAATTCAAAAGCACTTATAAATAACCGGATAAACAAAAACCATGGCACTCCGTGACATCCGCCGGCGTATTAAGTCGGTAAAAAATACATCGCAAATAACCAAGGCGATGGAGCTGGTCGCATCGAGCAAAATGCGCAAGGCGCAGCAGCGTGCCTTAGCGGGGAAACCTTTTGCCAAACTCTTTAACGAGATAATCAAAGCGATGCGCGGTCGTGTGGAAGAGTCCGAACACCCTTACCTCGTCCATCGTCCGGTAAAAAAAGAGCTGGTGCTCATGATCAGCACGAACCGCGGCCTTTGCGGCGGGTTAAATGTAAACCTCACTCGCGAAGCATTGACTTTTCCGGCTGAAACAACAGGTTTTGTTTCCCTCGGCAAAAAAGGGACACAAGCCATTGTCCGTGCAAAGAGGAATCTGGTCGCGGATTTTGAACGGAAAGAAAACTTCACTTTCTTAGATGCTAAACATATCTCTGAGTTCTTGATCGAGCGTTTTAAGAGTGGCGAATATGATCGTGTGAGTGTGCTCTTTACAAATTTCATTAATACGCTGACCCAAAAACCGATGGTGAAACAAATCCTGCCGATCAATAACTTGAATATGATTGCGGGAGTCCATGACCATACGCATGAAGAGCAGGTCTCCACAGACATCGAAAAGGTAGACTCGACAGTGGAGTTTAAATTCGAGCCAAATCCTGAGGTCGTACTTGATGAAACCCTCCCATATTATGTGCATTTCATGGTTTACCAAACGATGCTCGAAGCTGAAGCCAGCGAGCACAGTGCCCGTATGGTCGCGATGAAGTCCGCGACAGACAATGCCAAACAGTTGATCAAGGATCTGACACTGGACTATAACCGCAAGCGTCAGGCTAGCATCACAAATGAAATTCTGGAAATCTCAACCGCCCAAGCGGCGATGAATTAGTGGATTTTAAAAAAAGACAGTTTTTTCAACATTCGAAGGAAAATATTATGAGTAACCAAGGTAAAGTTCTACAAGTGCTGGGAGCGGTGGTGGACGTCGAGTTCCCCCCGGGCCAAATCTCAGCCATCTATGATGCGCTCACGATTGACTATGTGCTTAACGGCAAACCCACAGTCCTCACCCTTGAGACTCAACAACATCTCGGTGACAATGTGGTACGCGCCATTGCCATGAGCACCACGGAAGGCCTCAAGCGCGGTATGCCTGTCACGGGCACCGGCAAACCCATTTCTGTCCCTGTCGGGGAAGGGGTCCTCGGCCGGGTATTTAATGTCCTTGGTGAACCCGTGGATGAACGCGGACCGGTAAAATATGAAAAGACCTATCCGATCCACCGCGAAGCCCCGCCCTTGGTCGACCAGGATACAAAAGCCAATGTCCTTGAGACCGGCATTAAAGTCATCGATTTGATTTGTCCCTTCACAAAAGGGGGTAAGGTCGGAGCCTTCGGTGGTGCCGGTGTCGGTAAGACGGTCGTCATCATGGAGCTCATTAATAACATCGCCAAAGGCCACGGTGGTTACTCCGTTTTCTGTGGTGTGGGTGAACGTACCCGTGAAGGTAATGACCTTTACCATGAAATGAGTGAGTCCGGTGTTATTAATCAGGATGATATTTCGAAATCCAAAGTGGCCCTTGTTTATGGCCAGATGAATGAGCCCCCCGGTGCCCGTCTGCGTGTTGCCTTGAGCGGATTGGCTATGGCCGAATATTTCCGCGATGAAAAGAACCAGGACGTGCTCCTTTTCATCGATAACATTTTCCGTTTCTCACAGGCGGGTTCAGAAGTGTCCGCCCTCCTCGGTCGTACCCCATCCGCGGTGGGTTACCAACCGACCTTGGCGGCCGAAATGGGCCAGCTGCAGGAACGGATCACCTCGACGAAAAAGGGGTCAATCACATCTTTCCAAGCTGTGTATGTGCCTGCGGACGATTTGACCGATCCGGCACCGGCGAATACCTTTGCCCACTTGGATTCCACCATCGTATTGGAGCGTTCCATTGCTGAGCTGGGTATTTACCCTGCGGTTGATCCTTTGGCCTCGACATCAAAAGCCCTCGCCCCTGATGTCGTGGGGGACGAGCATTATGCCGTCGCCCGTGGTGTGCAAAAAGTCCTCCAGCGTTATAAAGACTTGCAGGATATCATTGCGATCTTGGGTATGGATGAACTCAGCCCCGAAGATAAACTCACCGTTTATCGCGCCCGTAAAATCCAACGTTTCCTCTCGCAACCTTTCCATGTGGCCGAAATCTTTACCGGTTCCAAAGGTCAATATGTCACGATTGCCGAGACGATCCGCGGATTCAAAGAAATTCTTGAAGGCAAACACGATGATGTGCCTGAGGCGAATTTCTATATGAAGGGCGGCATCGACCAGATCCGCCAGGAGTCGCAATAAATTAACAACATCAGCGGATTCCAATTATGGCCAAGCTTAAGGTAGAAATAATCACGCCGGAGCAAATTGCTTTCAATGAAGAGGCTGACTCTGTCGTCATGCCCACCGTTGACGGTGAGATCGACGTGCTTCCCGGCCACATTCCTCTGATGACATTAGCTCAGCCTGGTGAACTCAAAGTATCCAATGGGGGTAATCTCCAGCATATGGCGATCGGTCGCGGGGTCATCCAGGTGGTGGAAGACACCATCTCGATCTTGACCGATATGGCTATCTGGGAGAAGGATATCGATATAGGTAAGACTGAAGCAGCCCTTAAGAGGGCCGAAGAAGCCATGGCCAAGAAAGATTTTAGTGGTTATGACGGGGAAGCAGCCCTCCAGGCCCACATTTCCAAACAATCCGCGATGATCCGTGTGAAGTCCCGCCGTTAAAATCGCGGTTGGACTTTATTCGTCAGTTTTCTCGTCTCTATTTATGTTACTGCCTTTTTCGGTGTCGATCTGTGCCCCGGTTAATTCATCGTCGACACTGTTGTAGATTGTCTTAATACCGCTAAACCCTTGTTTTCTGTCAGTTTTTGACATTTTTACTTTGGTTTCTTTATCCAAAATCTTTACCTGCTCATCTGATAAGGCAGCGTTTCCCCAGCCATTCCACAAAACGTATGCACCTATTGCTATTCCAGTAAAGATGACAATTTTAAATATGCGGGAAAAGAGTCGATCTAAAAAATGTTTAAAATTGCCCATAACATTATTGGTAATGCTTATTTCTATAATTATCAAGAATTTCTATGAATATTTTCATATTCAAGTGTAACTTTCCCAGATGAAATAAGAGAATAAAATGAAAGTCTAATTAATTGATTCCTAAAGACTAATGATGATGAGCAAGGGTTCCCCTCGTGACACCGAGTTGGTTGATCAGCCTCAGATTCCGCCATAATTCTGAACCATTTATTTCTTGTGCAAGTAACATTTGATAGTTGCGGATGGTTTTTTCCGTCTCTTCTGGGGTTTCATTGACGAATTCAATCCGGTACCGGCGGATCCCCGTCCGGAGGAATTCGGCATAATATTCCGCTCCTGTCTGTGCTACAGCGTTAAAGAGGGTATTCCTACAGCCTGCATCCGCCTTTAAGGGGTGGAGTTGCCCCACGCGGTCTTTGAGCTGGACCTGATGTTTTTCGCAGGGTCGCCCACAATTTGTATAATCGGTGCCCGTGGACATGAAGGCAGCAAAGGCGCAGTGCTCCATGTGAAACATGGGCATGTGCTGGTGCAGTGTGATTTCAAAGAGGTGGGCTGGTATCCTGAGGAGCAGGTCCATGGTTTGTTCAATATTCAAGTCATAGGAGACCGTCAGGAAATCCAAGCCTCGGGATAAAAATGCATCAGCGGTTATCTCATTGGCTACATTTAGAGAAAAATCCCCGACCAAAAGGGCGTCTGGTTTTTCGGACTGTTTCCACTTTGTAAAATAATCAATGCCCCCGTAGTTACGGATCAAGAATCCGTCCCCCCCGCACCCGCTGACCATTTTCAGGAGCCCCGTCTCCCCTTGTTTTTGAATCCGTGGTATGGCGGAGATGAATCGGATCTCAGGTGCAAATTGCTCACGGCAGGACTGGATCGTCTCTGTGTACCGACGAGGATCTTCATAATCCAGATAGATGGTTTTGATTCCGGCCCGGGCACTGGCAAGGACTTGCTCATGGGTACGGCAAAGTGTTATGAGGGCGGGCGATGTTGTATTGTCTGGCTGTGCGGGGATGTTTTTGAAGAGTTCCCCGCGTAATTTATCCAGTGCCCCGGCTTGCACGGGGAATCCCGGATGCGTGCGCAATTTGTTTTCCAGTGCCACGGCGAGATCCCGGCGTAATTTATTTAATTCGCTGACGGGTAAAATACAGTCTTTTACCAAACCTGTCATATCCAGCTCACGCAGCTCGAAAGGTGTCGTCCCTAAACGCGCAAATTGTTCACGCAATTTGTCCGGGGTCAGGGGATGTTTCTGTGCGATTTGTAAGGGGATCGTCGAGGAAGCCCCGGCTGTAAACGCTTCACCCGGGATCGTCGCAGTCACCACGAGGGGTTCACCCGGGCCACCCTTCACGGCGATGTCGATAGGCAATTTGCGTAGGATTTTGTCGGTTTCGTATGTCGCCCGGACTTTGCGGTCGAGCCGGGGATCATTGGTTTTCCAGATCCGGTTACCCTCGCGTAATTGGAGAAAATCAATTTTGCCGGGCTCAAAAGAAATCCGGGCCATTTCCCCTTTACGATCAATGCGCCAGATGCGCCCTCCCTGTTCTTGATCGGTATCTTTGCCTTGGTCAAAAACAATGCCATCACCTTCGGTAAGTGGAGCCTCCGCACGGAACTCCACAAAAATGTCACCGACACGGGAAATCACACCGAGAAACACCCCACGTTTTTTGCCGAATCGCGCATGGACAAGCTCTTGATGGTTGACCCCGCCGAACCAGCCCGGGTAAAGCCCACGCGAAAAAGCCATTTCCATTTCATAACGGTCTTCTGCTTGGGGCTGGAGGCAATGTTTCTCCCATGCCTCATTAATGGCTTTCCGGTACACACGCGTGATATTGGCGACGTATTCCGGTGCTTTGAGACGCCCCTCGATTTTGAGGCAGGTTATCCCCAGATCAATGAGCTCTGGAATCGCTTCCAGTCCTGAGAGATCCTGTGGGGAGAGCAGATACTTTTTATCGCCGAGGTCGATTTTTTTGCCATCCACCACCATTTCATAGGTCATCCGGCAGGCTTGAGCGCATTCACCCCGGTTGGCGCTGCGGCCACCGAGGGATTCACTCGTTAGGCATTGTCCCGAATACGCCACACAAAGCGCGCCGTGGATGAACATCTCCAGCGGCAGATCGATCTCGGGGTGCTCGTTACGCAATTTGCGCAGTTCTTTCAAGGATGTCTCGCGGGCGAGGACGACCAATTCTGCACCGAGGCCTTTGGCAAATGTGATCCCTTCACCCGATGTCACGGTCATTTGAGTGGAGCCATGGATCGGAAGAGCGGGGGAGATCTCGCGCGACAAACGGATCAATCCGATGTCTTGGATAATCATCGCATCGACTCCGGCCGCCGCACAAAGTTCCAGTTGCCGCCCGGCCCGGGAGAGCTCAGCTGGAAAGATCAGGGTATTCATCGTGACATAACCTTTTACCCCGCGGGCATGCAGGGTGGACATGATTTCGGGAAGGTCGGCTGTGGTGAAGTTTTTTGCCCGCATACGGGCGTTAAACTCTTCGAGCCCAAAATAAATCGCGTCCGCCCCGTTTTCAATCGCGGCCCGCAGGCATTCCCAATCCCCGGCGGGGCTGAGGAGTAATGGTTTTTTACGGTTCATATCGTCCGGACAAGTTATGGTGAGTCAGATGAAGAATCAAGCCTGCCGGTTTTTTATCCTGGATTTCCTCTGGACTCAATGCTCGCGCCCAAAGATATTTTATTTCCACTCTGGCCCGATAATTTAGCAAGGGGGGCGGGCACTTTACCGTTTATCTAATACAATCTACTTGCAATAATAAAGGAGATAAGGTTAAATGGGCTGATGAAAAAAATCCTATTCTTCACCTTCAGTCTTATATTCTCCTTGGCTTTTCTGTCAGCCGAACCGGTGAAAGTCGTTACCCTAAGCTCTGTCCTGTCGGATTTTGTGAAAAATGTGGGGGGTGACCGGGTTAAAGTCATAGACATGGTGAAGCCGGGTCAGGATCCCCATGAATTTAACCCCACCGTCATCCAAATGCGGGAGATGTCCGCGGCTCCCCTTATTTTTGCTTCGGGAAAAGGAATGGAAAATTATCTCGGTAAATTAGAAGATACGAGCAAAGGCAAAACCCAGATCATTAATATCGGGGCAGGCATCCCTTCACAGTGGATTGAGCAGGGACAAGAGAAATGCGAAGGTCACGACCACGCAGGAACGGTCAAGGATGGTAAGTCCGAGGATCCTCATTGGTGGCACAGTATTCCCAATGCGATAAAGGCCACTGAAATCATCCGTGACGCCTTGATCTCTGCCGACCCGTCGCAGAAAGAGATTTTTACCAAAAATGCGAAGGATTATATTGCCCGGCTTAAAGACCTCCAGAAATGGGTCGATGGCCAGATCGCGCAAATTCCTCGTGACAAAAGAATCTTGATCACGTCCCACGATGCCCTAGGTTATTTCGCCAAGGATTATGGATTTAAGATTCATTCAATCGAAGGGGTCTCGACCAAAGACACGGCGACATCCAAACACATCGCAGAGTTAATCGCTGAAATCAAAAAGGAAGGGGTCAAAGCCATTTTTGCCGAAAATATCAGTAATCCAAGGGTCCAAAAACAAATCGAAAAAGAAACAGGCGCAGTCCTCGCAGGCACCTTGTATGCAGATGGATTGGGCACGGGGGCGGAATCCACTTATATCGGTATGTATAAACATAATGTCTCGACAATTGTCGATGCGCTGAAATAATCACAGACCATCATACCACATGCGGGGTTCACCACTCATACAGGCCGTTATTGCGGCCTTTTTTATTCTGTTGCTGGCGTGGCCGGTTTACCGGGTGACCCGCCCTGCTCCCATTCCTGCTAGCCATGGACAAATCATCCCTCCACCAGCCGCAATGGTTTATCACCTTGAGATTTATTTTGGGGATGAACCCACCTTTTACACATTTGAGTACCTGGGCAAATTGCTTTTGGACAAGAGGCAGGCGAAAATGATCGACCGGAAACCCGGAGGGGAAATCATTGTCGGGCTACCCCCCACGATCACGGTCAAAGGCCTCGACTTGATGGGTGAGGTGAAATGGGCGGATACATCTCGCCGCCATGCTTTTGAGGTGAAGTTCATCGACGGCACTGGTGCCGTAGTGGCCGAACGTACCCTTTGGTCGGAGAACGGCAAATTTGAAGGAAGGATCTCCCTGCCATGAGCCATACGCATGTCAAACTAGAGGTGGAGGATTTAACCGTGTCTTATAACCGGATTCCTGCCATTCACCATATTGATTTTGGCATTGGGGACAATCATTGTGTCGGGCTTTTCGGTCCGAATGGTGCCGGGAAATCCACCCTGCTGAAAGCCATTGCTGGGCTCGTACCATTAGAAACCGGGCATGTGCATTTGAATGGTTGCAGTTACCACCACCACCACGGGGCTGCCGAGCACCACCGTCATAAGATTTGTTACCTCCCCCAGAAACTCGTTATCGACCCTGATTTCCCTTTGACTGTCGAGGGGTTAGTCGAGATGGGCCGTTATACCGCTCTCGGGTGGCGGAAAAAATTCACCTCTCAAGACGCGCAAATTGTCCAGCAAGCCCTTTCCGACATGGATTTGAAAGACATTGCCCACCGGCAAATCAGTGAATTATCCGGGGGCCAGCAACAAAGGGTTTTTATCGCGCGAGCCCTCACTCAGGAATCGATCGTGCTCCTGCTGGATGAACCCTTTGCCGGGCTGGATAAGAATTCCCAAGCCTCCTTGGGCAAGACATTCCGGCGGCTCAGGGAACTGGGCAAATTATTGATCGTTTCCCATCATGACTTAAATCAAGCTGGGGATTTTTTCGACCATGCGATTTTACTCAATGGTGAATTAATCTCGTGCGGGCCGGTGGCAGACGCACTCAATGAAGAAAATATAACGAAGGCCTATCATACAAGGATCTTTTCGGGGGAGCACGTGTCATGAATTGGTTGATTGAACCATTCCACTACGATTTTATGCAACGGGCACTTTTGACCTGCCTGATGGTGGGGTTTACCTGCGGGTTCATGAGTGTCTTTATCATATTACGCCGGTTAGCCCTGACGATCGATTCGTTATCCCACGCGCTGCTACCGGGGCTGGCCTTATCGGTTGTTTTTTTCGGGCTGGGTTCCATTGCTCTTTTTGCCGGGGGCCTGATTGCCGCCCTATTTGTCGCGGTCGGGGGCGAGGTGATTTACCGCTGTAGCCGGGTCAAACACGACACGGCCGTGGGCATCCTCTGTGCATTTTCTTTTGCGATCGGGGTGATTATTATTTATGTATTCAAGAATGATATCCGTGTCGACCTCATGCATTACCTTTTTGGTAATGTCCTGGGTGTATCGGACTCCGACCTCTGGGTGCAATTTGCGACAATGCTGGTGATTGTCCCCACCATGGTCGTGCTCCAGCGGCCGGTTCTCCTTACCTTGTTTGAAAGTTCCATCGCCTCCAGTATTGGGATCCACACCCGGGCGCTGAATTTCCTGATCGTGATTTTTATGGTGTGCACCGTCCTGTCTGCCCTGCAGACAGTGGGTTTGACCCTGAGCCTCGGGCTGATGGTCGCCCCGGCGGCGACGCTTTATCTTTTTTCGAATTCCGTCCGGTTCCTCATGTGGGGTGGGGCGGTGATCGGGGCATTGGGTTCTGCCGCCGGGCTCTGGTTATCTTATTGGATCGAGGCTCCTGCCGGCCCCTGCATGGTTCTGGTCATTGCCGGTATTTTCCTTTTGGCTGTGGTTTTCAGCCCGAAATATGGCGTCATCCGTTTTTTCCTCCACAGTAAACACCGCCATGAAGAGTCGCTCAAGAGATGGCAATAAAGCATCCCCCGTACACAAGGCAGCCAAGGGGAATATTTCATCCAGAGGGCCTCTGTAAAAACTGCTTTGTAATCAGGCTCTATACAATTTACGCAATAAAAAAGCGTGTCTGGTGACAGACACGCTTTTTGTAGTTCATGCGGCCTCACGGGACCGCAGAGCAAATTGTTTTGGACGGCGATTTACTTGGTCGGGACCGTGGCAATCGTCTTGAGGATACGGGAGGCGATTTGGTAGGGGTCGCCTTGTGAATTTGGACGGCGATCTTCGAGGTAACCTTTGTAATCGCTATTTTTGAAGCTGTGCGGGACACGGATAGAGGCTCCACGATCAGCGAGACCATGGCTGAATTTATCAATGGATTGTGTCTCATGGAGACCGGTCAAACGCATGTGGTTATCAGGCCCGTAAACGGCGATGTGCTCTTCTTTAAACTTGTCGAAGGCAGCCATGAGTTTTTCGAAGTATTCTTTACCGCCCACCGTACGCATAAACTCCGTGGAGAAATTTGAATGCATGCCTGAACCGTTCCAGTCAGTGGCCCCGAGGGGTTTACAATGGTATTGGACAGTCACGCAGTATTTTTCACAAAGGCGGGAGAGGAGGTAACGGGCGACCCAGACCTCGTCGGCGGCGCTTTTGGAGCCTTTACCAAAGATTTGGAATTCCCATTGGCCTTTGGCGACTTCAGCATTGATTCCTTCATGGTTGATCCCGGCGTCGAGACAGATGTCGATATGTTCTTCGACGATTTTGCGGGCGATATCACCGACGTTTTCAAAACCGACACCGGTATAATAAGGTCCTTGAGGAGCGGGATACCCGTCTTTAGGGAAACCAAGGGGACGGCCGTCCTGATAAAGGAAATATTCTTGCTCAAATCCAAACCATGCACCGGGATCGTCGAGAACGGTGGCGCGGGAGTTTGTAATATGGGGAGTGACACCATCGGGCATCATGACTTCACTCATGATGAGCACACCATTTTTGCGGGTGGAGTCAGGGAAAACGGCCACGGGCTTGAGCATACAGTCCGAGCTTCTTCCTTCAGCCTGTTGAGTCGAGCTTCCGTCGAAGCCCCACATGGGCAATTCTTCAAGCTTCGGGAAGCTGGAGAATTCTTTAATCTGGGTTTTGCTGCGCAGGCTAGGAACGGGTTTGTACCCATCGAGCCAGATGTATTCGAGTTTGTATTTTGCCATAAATATTTGAATGATGTTTAGGTTTTTGTCTTTGGTTGTGTGATTAAATCATCAAATACCGTGAAGGCAAGTGACGAGTCATCTTTTGACTAATACAGCAATTAGCATGCCAACTTAAAAGTAAATTATTGCAATTTTTTAAAAATAATAATCCAGGAGGCATTTTTTATAAGTAACTATTTATAAGATATTTATAATTTACCTGAATAAATGGAATTCCCTAAACACAGGCTTGCAGGAGGGCATCCTTAGTGGCAGCTTGGGTGGAATCCATGCATGAAATTAAAGATACTCAGAGGGCTCTCGTCAGGATTGGTTACGACGGCAGGGTTCATAAAACTTTCCGGGGGCCTTATGCGGCGGAACGTTTCAAAAATGAAGTTCAAATCCTGAAGTATCTAGAAAAGAAAAAATGTGAATTTGTCCCGCGATTGCTGGAGATGGATGAAGAAAATCTTTACATGGTCACGACAAATTGCGGGGGGCGCGTGGAAATCATGGGTGAGGGAAGAGTTAAAGAGATTTTTGCGGAACTCGAAAGTTACGGAGTCCGGCATGACGACCCATTCCTGCGGAATATCACCTACCTCACCTCAGACGGGCGGTTTTGTGTGATCGATTTCGAGTTTGCATGCATCACCGACGATCCCGGATACGTTTCGCCCTTTCCAAAAGAATTGCTCGAGAAGCTGGACAATAAAGTATGAGTGACCAAGGAATGATTATGCAAAGAGTGGCTTGGTCGGGGATGACTCACCCGGGGCGGTTCCGGCAAAATAATGAAGACACCTTTCTTGCGTTAAATTTTGATGCCCGCGAAGTCCGGCACTTGGGTAAGATCGGGGAAGGTTCGCTGGAAGGGTCTGATTATGTTTTTGCCGTCAGTGACGGGATGGGCGGGGCGAATTCCGGGGAATTCGCCAGCCGGATCGCCGTGGATAAAATCACGAAGCTCCTACCAAAGAGTTTTGCGTTTTCGAATTGGAAGATCGATATGGGATTCTACGATATATTGAGTGAACTCTTTAGCCGCATCCATGATGAGATGCTGGTGATGGGACAGAATTATGAGGAATGTGTGGGGATGGGGGCGACATTGAGCCTGGGATGGTTCACCCCGGGGAAAATGTATTTTTCACATATCGGGGACAGCCGGATCTATCATGTGCCCGCGGACGGGAAAATGATCCAGCTCACCCATGATCATAGTCACGTGGGGTATTTGCGGCGACAGGGTAAACTCACCGAGCGGGAAGCGCGTAATCACCCGCGGGGCTCGATCCTGAATCAATCCCTCGGGGCCGGGCACCAATTCCTCGATCCCCATATCGGGACCGTGGAGACACAAGCTGGGGATACTTTTGTATTTTGCACAGATGGTGTGGTGGACGGTATATGGGACCATTATTTGGAGGACCTGGCGAGAATGCCCGTGGGTGGGGATCAATATTCCACAATCGCTCAGAGGTTAGTGGAGACTGCCGTCAGTGAGTCAGGCAAGGATAATGCCACAGCTGTGGTCGTGCAAATATCCGTGTAGTGCTCGGAAATGGAGCTAAACGGCCCGTTCACCCTTTTCATTGGTCCTGATCCGGACAGCATCATAAACAGGAAAAACGAAAATTTTCCCGTCACCGATTTTCCCGGTTTTTGCAGAATTCAGAATGGCCTCCACCGCATTTTCCACATCTTCATCCGCCACGACCACCTCGACTTTAAGTTTGGGCAGGAAATCCACTTGGTAATCACTGCCTCGGTAGATTTCTGTGTGGCCTTTTTGACGGCCGAACCCCTTGGATTCCGTGACGGTCATCCCGTGGAAACCTTTTTCGGACAAGGCTTCTTTAACGTCTTCAAGTTTAAAAGGTTTAATGATGGCTTCGATTTTTTTCATAGTTTGATTTTATAAGTAAAAAGCATATCCTGTGCCAAATGCAGGTTGCTTCGGGATTATTAGGGATATTGCTCCCCTGTATGTAGCTTCAAACGGCCCCCATAGCAAAGCATGGTTCTCTTTTTTCTCGGGAATTTAGGATCATTCAGGTATTTTTTTACCTAATAAAGGTAAGGTGCTCGGGTGGCGATCAAGACACGAGTTTCTTGTAGAGGTATCCTGACGACGTCGCAGAGAAGAAATGAAAATATCGTGCTGAAATGTATAGATTGATTTAGGTCAATTATTTTGGTAGTTATGCATAGATTATCCCCATCATGAAAACAGTTACCCCCCTTAAAGATTATAGTCTCCTCGGACCGGAAGCCAAACGTGCAGAAGAACGGGGACTTTCCTCGGCAGACTGGTATATGACCCCGATTCCCCGTGAACGCATGAAAGAACTCATGCAACGCCGCAACTGGCCGGCCATCCGGGATACAATTATTTGGTTCGCCGCGATCATCGCGGTTGGATGGCTGGGTTATTACACTTGGATCTCGTGGTGGTCGATTCCGGTTTTCCTGATTTACGGCGCCCTTTTTGCTTCAGCATCCGATTCACGCTGGCATGAATGTGGCCATGGAACCGCTTTTAAGAGCAAGTGGATGAATGATGTGATTTACGAAATGGCCTCATTTATGGTTTTGCGCGAATCCGTGCCCTGGAGATGGAGCCATCAAAGACATCATACGGACACGATTATTGTGGGGCGTGATCCGGAGTTACTTTTCCAGCGCCCGCCTGACTTGAAAGGAATTGTTATGGGGGTATTTAATATCAAGGGCGGGATACACGAACTTAAAAATATTTTTTATCATGCGGGTGGAAATGTTTCCGAAGTCGAAAAAACATACATTCCTGAGAGTGAATGGCCAAAGGTCGTCCGGAATGCCCGGATTTTTGTCACGATTTATATCGCTACGATTGTCGCAGCGCTCTGGATGAAAAGTTTCTTGCCCTTGATGTATATCATTCTCCCCGGCTTTTACGGGGCTTGGCATATGTTGCTGACCGGGATGACCCAACATGCTGCCCTCGCTGAAGACGTTCTCGATCACCGGTTGAATTGCCGCACGGTTTATATGAATCCTATTTCGAGTTTCCTCTACTGGAATATGCAGTATCACGTGGAGCATCACATGTTCCCGATGGTCCCCTATTATAATCTCCCCGCCCTGCACAAGGAAGTGCTTTATGATACACCCAGACCGTATTCCGGATTCTGGGAAGCATACAAAGAAATCATTCCCGCCCTCTGGCGACAATCGAAGGATCCGACTTATTTTGTCGAACGCACATTGCCCCCGTCTGCCCATCCTATTCTTGAAAAAACAGCGCAAGAACATAAGGTGCACGAAGGCTGGGTCGAGGCGGCCAAGGTGACTGAGATTCCAGAAGGTGACGTGATCCGTTTTGATTATGGTCCACGCACTTTCGCTCTTTACCATGGTAATGACGGGAAATTCTATGCGACTGACGGACTTTGTACACATGGACGTGTCCACCTTTCCGGAGGATTGGTGATGGGTAATATCATCGAGTGCCCCAAACACAACGGATGTTTTGATTTCACCAATGGCGAAACCAAACGCCCACCGGTAAAAAAGAATCTCACCACATTCCCGGTCAAGGTGGAGGACGACAAAGTCTTTGTACAAATCGCCTAAGGCACTGGTCACTTTTCTGAGTCAGGTGAACCCGCAACGGTGTATTTTAATCCTAGTGGGGGTTTTCTTTTCTTTGGGATAGATGGCCGACAAGTTTTATTGAAAGGGGGGAGTCAACGCAAACTCATCCACCCTACATGCCCCAGCTATACAGGGAATCATCCGACGGGGGGAGCGTTCCATATTCCACACGTCCGTCTGAAAGGACAATATGGCCTTTATCCCCACCGGCAAAATTCAATCCGCCTTTCACGAGTTGGGCTTCAAGAAAAACAATGACTCCTTTTGAAGACGATATATTTGCATAATATTCCCCCGAAAGACCCTTGCCCCACACTTGGGGATAACCCATCGAGTTAAAGGCGTAATCATTCCCGTACATTTCATAGTGTGTTTTCCCGCCCAAGGCCGCGATGGGTTTATAATCACTTGGATGCCGGAAGATTTCGTTATTTTCACCCACGTAGATATTCAGAGGACGTGGGACAAATTTATTAAATAATCCTCCTTGTTCATTACTCAGGTTTCCCGTACTGCGTCCGCCATGGGCGAACCAATCCATTCCCTCTGTGGCGATATCCGCACCCCTCCAGAAACACTGGTCGTTATTGTCTCCCGCATACATCAAGAATGCTTGGTAAATTTGTCTGATGTTACTCCCACTTTTAGCAATTTGCGCGCGTTCCCGTGCTTTCATGACGGCTGGAATAGCTAAGGCCGCCAAAATGGCAATCACACTGATGACAGCGAGTAATTCAATCAGGGTAAAGCCTGCCTTTGAAAGACAGCGTTTTTTCATAAGTTTGCATATCATATTCTAGACGGAGTCATTTACCAGTTTGAAACTAAAAAAGTTTAAAAATAATACTTAGAATCGATCACTTATGAAATTTTATACGCATTATTAATTATTATCATAAATTCTCGTTGTAGTGGGCCTATAAATTTTAGTAAAAAGTACCAGAAACCATTCTCTAGAGCTGTATTTCCGGCAAGTGATATTTTCACACAAAGAAATGATAAAATTTGATTATTTGAGGGTATTTTAAGTCATTGATAGTAAGTATTTTATATTTAACGATAAACATTGTTCTCGTGTATTCATGGAGTGAATCAACCTTAATTTTCAGCCAGTAAGAGTAATTAAGTATGAATTTATAGAATTTTATTAAGAAAATATAATGACAGAAATTCTTAATTAGACTATTTGTCCACAGAGTATTATTTCTAGTAAAAATGAGTACCGCACAAAATATCGAGCCACAGGATGGACCACGCATTAAAGAAATGAAATGTGGTACATTGACCTATACTAAGGTCACGATCACGGTTCTTTTTGCTTGGTTACTTTGGGGTGACTTTTGTTTCACTCTCATGGAGGCGGTGGTGCCAACCATTGTCCCGCTCAAGCTGCAACAGCTGGGCTGTTCATCCACACTGCTGGCCATCATCACAGGCACTATTCCGGCCATACTAAACTTAATTGTCTGTCCTTGGGTAAGCTTTAAAAGTGATCGTCACCGCAGCAAGCTCGGTCGCCGTATCCCGTTCATTTTATACACGATCCCCTTTCTCTGCATCAGCTTGGTCCTGATGGGCTGGAGCCCCGAGATCGCCACTTTTCTGCGCACTTGGATTCCCTTCTTTAAAAATATGGCCCCCGCCAGCCTCACCATCGGGGTGATAGCGATTTTCCTCATCGTCTTCTCGTTCTTTAACCTCTTTGTCAATTCGGTTTATTGGTATCTCTTTAATGACGTGGTGCCCGGACACATGCTCGGGCGCTTCACCAGTCTCTTCCGCATTGTGGGGAACGGTGCCGGGTTCATGTATAATGTCCTCATCTTTCCGCTGGGTCTGACCCACACCCGGGAAATCATGACTGGCGCGGCCATCCTCTATTTCATCGGTTTCGGCCTTATGTGTTTTTTCGTCAAGGAAGGTGAGTATCCACCGCACGAGAACCCTAACGAGAAACACGTCGGCCCCATCCAGGAATTCATTGCGAATATCAAAATCTACGCCAACGAATCTTTCCGGGTTCGTTTCTACTGGTACTTCTACCTATCCCAGGCCTTCTTTGCGATGTTGTGCTGCGTGGGCATGTTTAGTATGTTCCAGCAGATAGAGCTAGGCTTGAACTTGACCCAGATGGGAAATATGAATGGGTTTAACATGCTGATCGGTATAGTGGCCCTATACTTTGCGGCGATTTATGTAGACCGCTGGCACCCGATGCGTGTGCTCGCCTATATGTCGGTCATCGGTGCCTTGGGAGCCTTTAACGGTGGTTGGCAATGGCTTTTTATGACCATGCCGTCTAATATGTATTTCTGGGTGAGCTTTGCTAACGGTGTGGTCGGTGTTTTTGCCGGATCCCTTTACGGGGTCTGCCTCCTGCCCGCCATGATGCGGCTTATGCCGAAATCCCGGTACGGCCAGCTTTCTTCCGCTTACTCCATGATCCGTTCCGTCGGGGCGATCGTTGGCAGCTTCCTCGCTGGCATCAGCATGGATGCCACCCTTTATTTGTGCCAGCATTTCGGACACAGTGCTACCTATGGCTACCGCTGGATATTCGTCTGGGGCGGATTTTTCAGTATCTGCACGACTATCTGTTACGCTCTCGCCTACCGCAAATGGCAGGAACTTGGCGGAGACAAGAATTATAAGGCTCCCGCGCCTTGGAATCCCTCTGGCTTTGAAGAAGTGAATGACAATACCCCGTCGATCCCCTGTAATCCTAAGCTCCTGATGAGGGGGCTACATCTGAATACAGTGACACTGATCCTTACTATTTTAGCGGCACCGCTTTTCCTCTATGCCACTAGCCATCAAGGAGCCATTCATATTCCGCTTCCAAACTTGGAATCCATCCAATGGACCATCGCCTCTTGGAAAATCCCCTGGCACATCCCTATTAAGCCATTTGATATCCAGATGCACCAAATGCCCGTCGCCGAAATGTATGCCAAGTACCTTTATATCCCTTTCATGGTCTTGGTTTTGGCTGGCTGGCTCCGGCTGGTTTACGCGATCAAACGTGACCTCAAAATTGTTTTAGCAGGCGGACAGCCAAGGCTGGGCATCCCCCACCACGGCGTATTGATCGTGCTGGGCATCCAAGGTGTTTTCGCCATGGGCGTCGCTTGGGCACAGTATCTCTGGATGATTGATTTGAATATGGAGCACGAGCTCATGATTGTGGGCTTGGTCTCCATTATTGGATATGCTTGTACCGCTGGCGGTTACCACCTTCTGCGCCTACTGGAGAAGGGCCCAAATCAACAAGACCGTATTGCCATGCCCCATAACCATCCTTCTGCCCCTGAAGCCTCGGCTCCGGGAGTATCATAGATTTTCTATTGGATGATGTTGGATCCCCTGACGATAATGAGCGGCTAATGGAAGACATTCTTTTCACAGGCCACCAGTCCTCAAATACATTCAAACGCAAGAATCGGGTGGTCGATGGGGTACGTCTGTGATAGGATTCATGATCAGATGAATGATTATGAACGTATGGCGAAGGTGATCCGGTATTTGGACGGGATTCATCCGGCGCGACCTTCTCTCGCGCAAATTGCGCACGAGACAGGGCTGAGCATGGCCCATTTCCACCGGATATTTGTCCGTAGGGCGGGGGTTACTCCAAAGGATTTTCTGCAATGCCTGACCTTGACCCGGGCAAAGGAACTCCTCTGCCAAGGGAAAAGTGTTTTGGATACAGCCCTTTCTTCCGGCCTTTCAGGGCCAGGCCGGCTTCATGACCTTTGTGTAAACTTAGAAGCAGCAACCCCGGGAGAAATAAAAAGTAAGGGTCAGGGCTTGAATATCATAGCAGGCTTTTCAGAAAGTCCATTTGGTGAGATATTTATCGCCGAGAGTCAACGGGGAATTTGTCATGTCTCATTCCCAGATGGAGATAAAGAGGGGGCTTTAATTGATTTGCAAACTATTTGGCCAAAGTCGGTTATAAAAATGAATCAGGCTCGGGCAAAACAAATTGCTTCAATGATTTTTCCTCGATTACGGGAAGAAGCCATTACTGTGGTTAAAAAAGTCAGTTCATCAATCGAAAATAAAAATCAAGGAGGGCAGAGGCATTTACGTGTGTATGTGAAAGGCACAGATTTCCAAGTCCGTGTCTGGCGTGCTTTACTCGCGGTCTCTGAAGGGAATCTAACCAGTTATGGTACTCTGGCTAAAACCATCGGCCGACCCACCGCCTGCCGTGCTGTGGGAACTGCAGTCGGGGCTAATCCTATCGCCTACCTAATCCCTTGCCACCGTGTCATACGAGAAACCGGTGTCATCGGCCATTATCATTGGCATGCGGAACGCAAACGCGCCATGCTCATGTACGAGACGGCCTAGATTCTTTAAAAATTTTCACTTCGGCTTTTTCTTCCCCTGTGGAGTGGGTACTGGTGATTAGGGGCCGTTTTCGAGGATCTCGCGAAGGGTTTTCCCCCCGTCAGGTTTAATGATAAAAGTGTTATGATGATTTTCACGGATAAGGAAGGGGGTGCGCCAGATCCGGGTACCCGATTCATCGGTGAGTTCACCGAGAATATAGTAGGAGCCGGGGCTTAACTCGATGTTTTTAAAAACCGCCACGCCCTTTTGATCTGTCGTCATGGATTTCATCGCAGTGGCCCTGTAGATGGATAATATCCGGGGTAGGTAAGGCTCGGTGGCATTATCGAGGAAAGCTTGGATTTCATCACGTTCGATTTGCATGCGGGCTTGTTTTGCCATGAGAGGCTCTTTTTGATTTTCGACGACGGGCGCCTCGACTTTGAGTTTAGCTAGCTCTGATTTCTTTTTATCATCGATGACGCGGCCCTTGATCATGGCTTTATCCATGCGTTTATGCCATTCCTTCTGGTAATTTACCCACTCCTGGAAAACCTCATCGGACCATTGTCTTTCGGCCACCGCGTTGATATTCGTCCCTACATTGTAGAGGGACAGGCGGTAGGCACTCGAGTAGGCATCGACGGATGGGAGTTTCGGTTCTTTAAAATTCGTTTGTAATGTCGCGGCCTTTTCCTGGAATTTTTTCAAATACTCATCTCTAGTTGTTTCATACTCCTGCTCTAGCTCCGCACTGGCATTATTCCAGACTTCCTTGGCTTGGTCTTCAAATTTCTCACCAGTGTGGACAAGATTATTTTCAAAATCAGTTTTTTGGGATTCGAGGTCCGCGAGGGTTTCGGAAATATCTTTGAGTTGCTGGTTGATTTTTACCAGTTGGTCGCGTTTCGGTTTTAAGGAGGCGGCATATTCAGCCCTGATTTCTTCAATGACTTGGATATTACCTAAGGCTAACGAGACCGCGATGGGCGGGACGGGATTGGTAAATTTCTCCGCGCGGATGGTTACTTTCGTTTCCTGTGCGCCGCGGTAAACCATTACGACGGTACCTAAGATCACCAGCAGCAGGATGATACTGGTAATCGTCGTTTTTTTCATCTGCTTCATCTTCTATTATTCCTTTCAAATCGGGTAGGAACCGATTATTTTTACCGCATTACAGCCTGATGCAAATTGCTCCAAGGCTTTAGCCATCTTCGGTTCATCGGCGTGCCCGTCAAGATCGATAACAAAATGATATTTGAATCCCGCACGCCAGGAGGGACGGGACTCGATTTTCATGAGGTTCACCCCGGCTTTAGCCAGGACTCCGAGGCTCAGAGCCAAGGCGCCGGGTTTATCCGGTAATGAAAAAAGGATGGTTGTACGGTCGATACCCGTCGGTGGGGGGCACTTGCGGCCGATGACAAAAAAACGGGTGGGCTCTTGCTTCGTTTTTTTCTTTTTTCCGTCTTCGAGCACGATTTGTGCACAGATGCGCAACGGGAAATCGATAAAAAAATCAAACACATCGAGCAGCGTGCTGTCGCCTTGGATCTCGACAGGCACCACACCGTAGTCGGCCTTTTTGTCACCCACAGTTTTAAAAATGGAACGCACGTCCTTCTGGAAAGTGTAACGGAGGCTTTTGCCAAATTTGCTTTTTGCCGCATTGGCGGAGATGCTCGACTCCGGTCCGAGGGCGGCGATCACGATGGGTTTTTCCAGCGAGATGGCGCTCGACATGATCTCCCGGTAAATCGCCTTGAGCGAATCATTTGGGAGCGGCCCTGGATTCATCCCGGTCAAGCGTCGTAAAAGGGCTTGTTCGCGTTCCGGCGCGTAAATATCCTGGCCGGAAGCGTGTTTGATTTTACCGACTTCCAGCACCAGGTTCACACGTTCGTTGAGCAGCGAGAGCAATTTGCTGTCGATCGCGTCGATTTGAGTACGGACATTTTTCAGGTCAAATGCCATAGGGATTAAGCCTTCGGTTTGGTGGTCTGATCAGATTCTTCCTCGCCGCCGGGAATCGTATCGAGGTCCTCATCTGCCGCAATTTGCGCGAATTCTTTGACGGGAGTAGAGGGTTCGGTTTCCGGGGAGTCTTCCCCGGCAGAAGCGATTGACTCCTCGGGATGAGTTTCCTCGGCAGCGGCGGCAGCTTCACCCGCTAAGGGGAGTTGCTGTTCACTATCTGTGGGCGGACTTTCCGGTGGAATCTCCGCTGTTTTAAGTTTGAGCGCGCGTAATTCAGCAGCATTGGGCATTTCATCGAGGTTTTTGAGCCCGAAATGCTCGAGGAAAGCCTGTGTGGTCTCGTAAAGCATCGGCCGACCGGGTAACTCTGCGCGTCCGGCGATTTTGATCATGCCCCGCTCCATCAAAGTCTGGACCATGGCATCGACTTGCACGCCACGGACGGCCTCGATATCGGCGCGGGTAATGGGCTGGCGGTAGGCGATGATCGATAGGGTCTCTAAGGCTGATTGGCTGAGGCGCTGAGGGCGGTACTGGTCGAAAAGCTGTTTGATCCAGGCACCGAATTGTGGACGGGAGGCAAATTGGTAGGTGTCCCCGATCTCCTGGAGGAAAAAGGAACGCTGAGAGTCTGCCTCATAGTCTGCCCTGAGATTTAGCAGGGCGGCTTTAATGTCATCGAGGCTCCATTCCTTGTGTGTTTCGGTATCGGCCGATGGCTCGTATTCAGCCGCGTCTTTGAGGATGGATTTGAGTTCCTTCACGGAAAGCGGTTTGCCATTAGCGAAAAGGACGGATTCCAGAATGTATTTGAGTTCCATGTGTTTTTTATAATTCGTATTTGGTGATTTCAATGTCCCCGAATGGATCGGGTTGTGCAGCGAGGATTTGTTTCAAACGGATCAACTCCAGCAGGGCTAGGAATGTCACCACGATTTCACTGCGGGAACGGGCATTAATAAATAGCTCGGTGAAGAGGATTTTTGTGTGTGTCTGGATTGTTGTCAGGATCAGGTCGATTTTGTCCGAGACAGTGAATCGCTCATCATAAATCTCACGCAGGTCATCATCGATATTGAGTTTCTTGAGGATTTTATTAAAGGCATTAAGCAGGTCAAAAATCCCGACGTCCGAAAGGGGGCGGGAGGAGTCGCTCTCTTCGAAATCAGGTTTTTCCGGTGCCCGGACAAAAATATTCTCCTGTAAATACTCCCGATTCATCAGGTCGAGGGCCACATCCTTGAATTTCTTGTATTCAACCAGCCGTTTGATGAGATCCCAGCGCGGGTCGATGTCCTCCTCTTCCTGCTCTTCCATAATGACCTGTTGGTCCTCGGGCAGGAGGGTCTTGCTCTTGATATACATCAGGGTCGCGGCCATCACGAGGAATTCCCCAGCGATCTCGAGGTCGAGCATCTGCATGAGCTTGAGGTATTCCAGATACTGACGGGTAATGTGTTCGATAGGAATATCGTTAATATTGAGTTCGTCGCGCTTGATCAGATACAGGAGCAGATCTAGCGGACCCTCAAATACTGGCAATTTAACTTTTAATTCCTCGGTCATGGGTAAACAATGCTTTTAACGCCCACGCCGCACAGCGCAACCCTCATTTTCGAATTGTCAAATCCGGTGTCACGGTAAAATAACAGGTTTCCCCTAAAATCCACCCAGTCCGTGGTGCAATTTGTTTTTGTTAATATTACTGAATTCTTGTCATTTGACAGGATTGCCTTGCAGGCGGATGAGATTCCAGTAAGGAAACCCCGAGAATCACATTTCCCAAAAAAATTCTACCTTTTGGGTGAAAAATAGATTTGTAATCAGCGAGAGCCGTGATTACTTTTAGCCCCATGATCAAACATATTACTCTCATCGTGTTAGCCGTATTTGCTCTCACCCTTTCCGCCCAAACACTCAAGGCTGAAAGTCTGAATAAACGAATCAATGAAGGAATCGAAATCCTCGCCTCCAAACAAAAATCTCAGAACCCGATGCCAGCCGCCCTTTTGGCTAAAGCCAAAGGGATTGCCATTATCGAAGTCACCCGGGGCGGCATCGGGGTCGGCGGCTCCGGTGGTAGCGGGATCATCTTGACGAAGACTGCTTCAGGCGGTTGGTCAGCTCCTATCGCCTTTAACCAAGGTGGTGCCACAGTCGGACTCCAGCTCGGTTTCGATGAGAAAAAATATATCTACGTCATTATGACCGACGAAATGCTCCAGCATTTCTTGGGTGATGATCAATTTAATTTCGACGCAAAAGCCACCGGTACAGCCGGCCCGAATAACGTGAGCGAAATCGCCACCGCCCCCAGCTCCATTTATATTTATCAAACGTCCAAAGGGGCATTTGGAGGAGCCACCATCGGCGGCCAATGGGTTAAAGCCGACGCCGATGCTAACCGTGAAGCCTACGGGATCGCGGTCGTCACGAAAGAAATCGCCTCCGGGAAAATTCCCGCCCCCGCCTCTGCTGCGACCTTGTATAACCTTTTGAAACTCTCGAAATAATTTTTCGGAGTTTCCGCCGATGCCATTCTCGTGATGGAAGAAATGATCTAAAATCTCAGCCTACACCCTATCGAATGGCCATTAATAATCGTAAGCGTTCTTTGGTTTTATCAGGTGGTGGAGGACGCGGAGCTTATCACGTGGGTGTTCTGCGTTTTTTAGAAGAGCATGAATGGATACCCGGTGTGGTGACCGGCACCTCCATTGGGGCAGTAAATGGTGCGGCGATGGCTTCGGGGCATAACTCGCGCTCTTTGTGGGCCTTGTGGCAGGGGCTACATACCAAAGATGTGCAGAAAGTTAACTTAAACCCACTCCACGGCAATTATTTACTGGATACAGCCCCCTTGCGGGCGACGCTTGAGCGTGAGGGTTGGGTGGATTTTGAGCGGATTAATTCACCGGAAGCGGCCATTCATTTGCGTGTGACAGGCACGGAGATGAATACCGGAAAATTGCGTGTTTTTGGTAACAGCGATGACCTGCACCCGAGTCAAATGATCCGTGAAACACTGACCCTCGACCACATTATCGCCAGTTGCTCTATTCCTATAGTCTATCCGGCTACCCTGCTGAATGAAAGTTTGTATTGGGATGGGGCGACAGTCGCTAATACCCCACTGGGGCCGGCCATTGATGCCGGGGCCGAAGAGTTCGTGGTGGTGATCATGACCCCGTGGGATGATGATGAAGCGGCTGCAGCGAGCCGCATACAGCGACCAACCGCCGTTCTCACGCCTCATAACTTGCTTACCGCCGCCAGCACTATGATGGAGTGGGCTTTGCTTGCTTCCTTCCAAGCCGACCTCAAAATGTTCCGACGCGTGAAGGAATTAGTCAGCTTGCAGTTAGAAAATGCCCGCTTACGCGCCGCCAACGCCGTCCTGCAAAAGCAGTTGAGCGGAGAGCACGTGGCGATGACCGATAAAGATAACGATGGGATTCCCGATAATTTGAAAAATCACAAATACCATAAATTGTCCCACCCTATCGTCGTCGCACCACTCAAACCTATTTCGGTGGAGCAAATTTTGTCTTATACCTTAGAAGGCCACCAAGAGTTGTATGAATTAGGCTACAACGATGCCAAACGAGCCTGGCAAGCGGCTGGTCGCATTGTGAATGAATAGAAATAGTCAATAGGGGTCAGGCTGAGTTTTGAGATATTGACAGTCAAAAAATAGGGGTCAGGCTGAGTTTTGAGATATTGACAGGGAGCGGTCGGAATGATAAGGATGGATGATGCCAAGAGGATTACGAATAGAACGTGCGGGAGCCTTATACCATGTGATGAATCGTGGGAACCACTATAAAAAGATCGTGAGGGACGGGAAGGACGTGGCGATGTTTTTAAAGACGGTGGGGGAGGTGTGTGAATTTGCCGGATGGAGCATCCACGCGTATGCGGTCATGGGAAATCACTACCACCTGCTGGTGGAAACACATCAGGCGACATTGATAAAGGGGATGCAGTGGCTTAATGGGACATATACGCAGAGGTATAATGCGCGGTATAAGCTCCGAGGCCATCTATTTCAGGGACGCTACAAGTCCATCATCGTGGATAATATTCCCCACTACCTGCAAATGGCCATCGATTATATACATATGAACCCGGTGAAAGCGGGAATAGTGGGCAAATTTAAGGAGTTTCTGGCCTGGCCGGGGGGGAGTGCCGGGCTATTGACCGGGGATCGAAAGGAGTGCCCCGAGTGGCTGAGGTGGGAGAGGGTGTATGGACTCTATGGGATGGATGAA
>JAWXBN010000008.1 GCA_034440155.1 Verrucomicrobiota bacterium
CTTGGACTTGGAGGACTTGGTAATCCTTCGGGATGGTGAAGAGGTCTTCAGGCTGGGGGCCTTCGACAAAATTCTCCATATCGAGGGTGGTTTGTCCGTCGGCGGTCTGGACACGGACAGGGTTTTTCTTATCAGCGGACACCCAGACATAACTTTGTATGCCTTGGCTGGAGACATTGTATTTTTCACAGGCGATATTCCGGATGGTATCCTTACCGAGGAGTTTCCATTCGGCGTTTTTTTGGCGCCAAGAGGAGGTCGGATCGCTATCAGCAGTCATCGGTGCGGCCATGTAACGTTTGAGCTGGGGCATGAGGGTGTATTGGATGCCCTGGTCTTTACGCATGATCGTGACGATGGTTTCGGTACCGCGCTGGACTTCATAACGCCATTTGAGTTTATCAAAGTAAAATTTGATTTTAACGCCATCCGGGATGCTTTTGGAGGTGATGACCTGGTCCACACTGAAAGACTCAGGGATGACGATTTCGCTCGTGGCTTGTTGTCCATAGCTAGTGGAAATACAAATCCCGAAAAGAAAAAAGACCGTGAAATAACGGCATAATTGATTCATCCGGCTACACTGGCAAAAATCATCAAGGAATCAAGCCAACATGTACATACGGAAGAGCACCGGGGCTTGAACCCACCGACAAACCCCGGTGCAGCCTCTTTCCTATGCCACTCTGCGGCCAGAATCGTCCCATTCATCGTGACCACCGTCAGCAAAGGCGGGGGGTATCAATCCAAAATAAGAGACATAAAAGTTGATTCCCTCGCATTTCTCTCTAAAAACAAAAAAAAGTAAATTTTTGCTTGGGAGGTGATTCAGCGACCGCTGCCAGCAAAGGTGATGGTATTGCACAAAAAATCAGAAATAAAAATGCTCAATAAATTCCAAAAACTCCTCTCGATCATCGGTCCGGGACTGCTCATGGCGGGCGCGGCTATCGGTGTATCACATCTCGTTCAAGCCACCCGGGCGGGGGCGGATTTTGGATATCAACTCATCCTCTTGGTTCTTCTTTCAAATTTTATTAAATATCCCTTTTTCGAGATCGGCCATCGTTTCGCCGTGACCGGGCGCAATTTGCTCGAGGGCTATCATCAGATGGGGAGGGGGTGGCTTTATCTTTTTCTTTTCCTGAATATTTTTACCGCCGTCATCAGTCTGGCCGGTGTGACCTTTGTGACCGGAGGACTCGCGTCGAATCTCCTCCCATACGGATTCCTCAAAAGCTGGGACAATACGCTGTGGTGTGCACTCCTGCTTTTGATCTGTCTGGGACTCATTATTGTGGGAAGTTATCGGGTTCTTGAAAAATCGATCAAATGGATGATGTTCCTGCTCCTGATCTGTACGGTCGCAGCCCTCGTGGGGGCGATGATCCATGGGCCAAATGCCGCTCCGGGCTTTGTGGGGCCTTCGCCCTGGACACTGGCGGCATTGCCCTTTCTCATCGCGCTGATGGGGTGGATGCCCGCGCCCATCGAGATGTCTGTGTGGCAATCCATCTGGGTCACCCAACAAAGCAAAAGCTCCGGGGAAAAGTCCACCCGCAGGAATACCTCCATCGACTTTCATTTTGGTTATGCCCTGACCACGGGGCTGGCGGTCGTCTTCCTACTCATGGGCACGTATGTGATGTTTGGCACCGGCCAAGATTTCTCCAGTAACTCTGCTGGATTTGCGGCGCAGCTGGTCAAGATGTATACACAGACCCTCGGCGGCTGGTCTGGCCCGATTGTGTCTATCGCCGCCTTTGTCGCGATGTTTTCCACGACATTAACCGTGCTAGACGCTTACCCGCACTCGCTCTCGACGGGGGCACAAATTGCATTCCCCTCGCTCAAGCTCTCTGGCCGCCATATGCACGTTTTACTGATGATCCTCTGTTCGATCATTGCTCTGATTATTATTAATCGTTACCTCAATAGTATGAAGGCTCTCATCGACTTTGCCACGACCATCGCATTCCTCTCCGCCCCGGTATTTGCCTTTATGAATTATAAACTCATCTTTTCCGAGATCACTCCGCCAGAGCTCCGTCCAGGAATGACATTCAAGGCTCTCTGTTGGTTAGGAATTGCTTTCCTTTGCACCTTCTCTGTGCTCTTTCTATTATGGCGCTTTTACCCGGGCGTACTCTCTGGATTCTAATAAGACAAACCAGCATCAATCATCCTAAAAAGGAAAATGGGCATGGGGATTCGGAGCTGAAGGGGGCTCTCAGTGTGGGCGGGTTATTTTTCTGGGATTAGGGTGTCCTGAGTTAACCGCTGAGGAGCAGGACAGCTTGGGCGATCGAGTCTCTTTTTTCGTGCAAAATACTCACCTTTACCGTTCTTTGGCCCCCGCTTTGGACTTGTCGCCCGACTCCTTGCATGAGCATCGGGCGGGGGCAGGATCGGCATGGCCTCGGTGGATTCTTTCCCCGTGGCCTCGTGGATCCGGCACTAGACACATTCGCTTTCAGAATAAATCTCACATTTCCCGTCGAGTGTGCCACCACAAGGGCCGTTGCGCAGACTCTTTGGGGGCAACTACTCATCGGGCAGATAAGACCGGTTTTACGCAGCACACACTGCCCGTAGGTTTGACAATCAAAAAGTATTCCCTTCACAAACACCTCTGTGTGGAAAATAAGTTTTTCCGCAAGATTGGCCCGTTTGGTCTTTTGTCTTGCGGGGAGGCACTCTTGTTTTGACCAAGCAGAAAAATCAATAAACCCCTTATTTAATAGCCATTATTTCATTTAAACCCTGATGAATGATTAATCGGTCATTGTCGAGGTTGCCTTTATTCTCAAAAACAGGTTAATGTAGAAAAACCTATGATCGTACTACGTAAATTACTTTTCATTAGCCTTTTTTGCGGATTATGCCCCGTTCTTTTTGGCCAAAACCAGACCACAAATCTTAGTCCGGTGATTATCGGGGGGAATTTGCCCTACCAGATCAATGTCAGTGTTTACGATATGGGGTCATCCTCCCCTCCTGCTATCCAGAGTTATGTCTCGGCCCAAATCGGCAATGAGTGGCTCCTGCTGGCGGGGCGCACGAATGGTCTGCATAATTTCAGCAACAACGGCCTCACTAATTTCCCCCCTGCTGCACAAAACACAACGGCGTATGTGATTAATCCCGTGACCAAAGAAGTCTGGGGCCGCTCCCTTAATGACAGTTTTGCAGGATTAACGACGAACCAAGTGGATTCACTTTCATCCACAGCACCTCAGTCATATCAAAATGGTAACACCCTTTATGTCGCCGGTGGATATGTGTACAACCGTACGATCAACGATTTTAATACATTCGATACATTAACGGCCATAGATGTGGCCCAGACCATGGCTTGGGTCAAAGGCGGCGCTGGTATACTCGCATCGAATATCCGTCAGACCAATGATGCCCTTTTCCAAGTCACGGGGGGAGACCTCAAGCTCATGAATGGCCGGACTCACTTGATTTTCGGTCAAAACTTTGACGGGCCTTATACACCTGGGTCAAATGGCATCTACACCAAACAAGTCCGCTCCTTTGATGTCGTGGATAACGGGGTGAGCCTTGGATTTACTAATGTCACCATGACCACGGCTGATGATAATTACCGTCGCCGTGATTTAAATATCGTCCCGATCCGCACAAATGGAGGAGCCAATGAGGGTGTCGTCGCGCTTTCCGGGGTTTTCAATACAAACGGTGGGGTCTGGACAGTGCCCGTGGAGATATCTACCAATGGTACGCCTTCCATGGCGGATCCCACGGCGATCACCACTTTTAAGCAGGGAATGAATAATTACCGGACGGCCACCGCCAGTCTTTATTCTGGATCCCGGGATGAATCCCATACGCTGCTTTTTGGCGGGATCAGTCTGGAATATTATGACACGTTGACCGGACTGATTGTCCAGGATGATAATGTCCCGTTTATTAATAGTAACTCATCCATCATCCGTGATGGCAGTGGAAACTATACCCAATATTATCTCGGAGAAATGCCTTCGATTGCCAACGCCATGAATGGAGGGTCTAACTTCCTTTTCGGGGCATCATCTGATTTTATGCCAGTCGCGGGATTACCGACACTTTCAAACGGCATGATCGATATGGATGCCCTGACAGCGCCCACGGTGATCGGGTATATGTTCGGCGGGATCGCCGCGACGCAGCCGAATAACGGCAGCTCAGGCGCCTCCGATGTCATGTTCGCCATTACCTTTATTCCTGTGCCCGAACCCCGGACCTCGATCTTTATCCTTTTGGTTATTCCTTGCCTGATATGGTTATTACGCCGGGGTAAAGAATACCGGTGCGCTACTGGGGCACACTCACAGAGCGGCCATTATCCTTCGGGGAGAGTTTGAGGATATAAGGCGCGGCTATTTTAGCCCATGTCTCTGCTTTTGGATAGGAGGACGCGCCATCGGCCCAGCAGGTCTGGAGCATGTCCGTATTAATGATACCGGGATTTAGCGGGATGGCAGCCATGCCTTCTGGCAATTCCTGTGCGAGGGCCTTAGTCATTCCTTCAATCGCATATTTGCTAGCACAATATGGGGCGACCTGTGGTGAGGTGGAGCGGCCCCAGCCCGAACTCAGATTAATGATCATCCCGCTTTTACGCGCAGTCATCGCAGGGGCAAAGGCTTTGATAGAGTGGAATACACCTCTGAGATTCACATCCATAATGCGGGCGAAGTCCACCGGGGCGATTTCCCATAAATTTCTGGGTTCATTGATAATGCCAGCGTTATTTATGAGAATGTCCGGTGGGCCGGATGCCGCCAAGATCGCCGATGCCCAGTTCTCTACGGCTTCAAAGTCCGTCACGTCCAGCGCAGCAAATTGCGCGTTCGTAGGATAAGCGGTTTTTAATTTTTCAATCCGCTGTAAATTGCGGCCACACCCCATTGTCCGGTGCCCGAGCTTCTGGAACTCATGGATCAATGCCTCCCCTAACCCCCGTGTGCATCCGGTAATGACGATTGTTTTCATCGGCCCACGATAAACGTTTCC
This sequence comes from Verrucomicrobiota bacterium, assembly GCA_034440155.1. Taxonomy (NCBI): domain Bacteria; kingdom Pseudomonadati; phylum Verrucomicrobiota; species Verrucomicrobiota bacterium. The sequence continues at coordinate 5,020 of JAWXBN010000008.1, forward strand.
CGCAGGATCATGCAAAGTTTTTTCTCCTCCGAGGGTTCGTTTCAAAGGGGGTTCATCCTTGTCGCAAGATTTTTGTGGGGGTATAGTGCGGCGATATGAAAATAGCGATTGTGGGTTCAGGAGCGATCGGATGTTATTACGGGGGGCGGCTATTGCAGCACGGCTTTGATGTTCATTTCCTGATGCGTGCCGATTATGAGGCGGTTAAGGCACGGGGATTAACGATTTATACGGCCACGGAAACTATTTTCCTTGGGCACGTGCCTGTGTACCCCTCGACCACGGAGATTGGTCCGGTGGACCTTGTTATTGTCTCGCTGAAATCCACGTCAAATGACGCACTTAAAAATCTGATCCCTCCCCTGCTCCATGAAAACACCATGCTACTGACCTTGCAGAATGGCCTCGGGAATGAGGAATGCCTCGCAGAAAATTTCGGTGCAAAAAGGGTTCTCGGAGGGGTGTGTTTTATCGGGGTGAATCGAACCGGCCCCGGGGAAATCAAGCACATGGGTGAAGGCATGATTATGATGGGGGAATTCGGACGGGACCCCTCCCCACGGGCGCAAGAAATCGCCGAAATATTCATGGACTCGGGTATTCCCTGCAAAGTATCTCCTTCGCTGGCTGAGGTTCGTTGGCGTAAGCTCGTGTGGAATATCCCTTTTAACGGGTTATCAATCGCACTGGGCGGGATCACAACAGACCTGATCTTGGCGGGCGAGGAAAATACCCTGCTCGTGCGCAGGCTGATGGGAGAAGTCATTACCGCCGCAGGAGCACTGGGATTTTTAATCGAGCCTGCCTACATCGATGCCCAGGTCCATCGTACTCCCGCTTTAGGAGCTTACCGGCCATCGAGCCTCATCGATTGGCAAGCGGGTGCCCCTGTCGAAGTCGAGGCCATCTGGGGTGGACCCCTCCGCCGCGGCCTCGCAGCCGGGGTAAAGATGCCCGAGCTCGAAAAGCTCTACACGACTCTCAAAGAGACTTGCTGTAAACACACACCTTGATTCTCCTCACTCTTATCGTGACGCTCCCTCCCTTCTCATTTGTGTGGGGTAGAGTGGGTGAAATAGAGGATCGATCCATCACCCGCCGATCCCGTTTAACTGATAAAATCGGAGCAATTTGCTCGACAAGGCGATTAGAAGCGTTAACAGCGCATATATATGAATGAATCGATTCTTTTCCACCATTCCCGCGTCCGTGAGCTAGAAGCCTTTAAAGCCGTAGAATCTGACGACACGATGCCGCTTCATATTTATCCGGCATTTATTGGTTCACGCATCCTTTCCTTCGGGCTGGATGCGACAGGCATGCAAGGGCTGGATGCGCGCCAGGCGGAGTATCCCCTTTTCCAATCACAATACGGAGATTCCAATAACTACGACGACCTCTACGTATTCCATACCGCGGTGAAGTCCAATCATGCGATCCACAGGAAAAATGACTATGTCCGGATGCCGCTAGGGTGGATTGATTATTCCCTGACGATGGACGGAAAAGAATATTCCCCCGAGCAAATTGCTCAGGAGGCTAAAAACTGGAGGCGCACCTTTGATCTGGCCAAGGTACTCTGCACGACAGAATACGACTTGAACGGGGTTTGGGTGTCCATTGAGAGTTATTGTACCCGGGAAACTATTATGCCTCGGTTTAACTTTGCACTCGTCGCCCTCGACGGAAAAAGTCATGAGGTCGAGATTGAAAGCCGGATTCATTTTACTCTGCGTGATGGGACTCCGATTTTCGAGGCCCTCCCAAAGGCCTGGAAACAGGGGAGCATAACAGGATTTTCCCTGACAGCGAGTAACTGTGAGAAATTTCAAGTCATGGAAGATTATCCGCTTACCTATGCGATTAAGGGAGGAAATCCCTTTCAATCAAACAATTTGCTCGGGGTAAAAAAGAAGTTAAGCGTCAAAAAAGAAGGAACCTCCACCGCTGCATTCGCCTTTTATTTTGGTTCCCACCAATCAAATAGTCACAATGATGAAAAAGCAGTAAATCTATTAACAAGCCTCGACCCTGTATCTAAACACGAAAATCTCATGAAGGATTATTGGATGACTCGTGCTGCCATTTCCACGGGGGATATTCGTCGTGACTGGCTTTATCATTATAATATCTATCTGGCTGATTTTGGCACCACGATGGAGTTCGGCGCACAATGTTCGGGTAATTTCGTCCCTTTCCATCTGGGAGACCGGGTATTCTGGGATTCCCACCATATTATCGACGGGATACTCCATGTCGGTGCGATAGACCATGCGCGGAAAAAGATTGATTGGCTAGAGAAAGCCCTTGTCGCCAATAAGGGGCGCCGCCCTTTTTACTGGATGGTCCACTATAATGGGAAGACTGAATCCAGTGACACGGGGTTCATGTCGATTTGTGCTCATGCGATGTCCGCCCAGCGTATTGCGCAATTTGCGCAGGATACAGCCTTAACCAAACGTTGTTTTGCTATAGTGGATGCCTGTGTCAAATTTGCCATCACCGAGAAATTTTTTGAGAAAACCCCGGAAGGGTGGATTCTTTCTACTGTATCAGCGACCGATGTGACTTTCTCTGATGAATTTATGGAGAAGGCGAAAAATAATACATACACTTTCTGCTGGTTTTTAAGTGTCCTCGCCAAAGGTCACGAAATGGCCTCAACCGCCGGTAAACATAACGCCGCTCATTGGAAACTGGCCAAAGAAATTACAGAAAATTATTATCTCGAACAAAACGAGAATGAATACCTCGATCAACGTGATGGAAAAACCGGGGAAAGACATGATTCATATCTCCCCGTCCTCTGTTATCCCACTGAGGGCCAGCACTGGGTGGAGAAACATAAATATCAATTTACGAGGATGTTACATGACCATTATTGTAGTAATATGGCCTTTGTCGGATTCAAAATGCCATGGCCTATGCAGTGGGGTGCCGCCAGCGATTTCCGGGCAGGCATTCCTGACGCCGGCGAAGCCCGATTGAGGAATTCATTTGATTATTATGTCGGTCTCGGTCTTCCCTGCGAAGGTGAATCCGAAACCCTGACGGGCACTACCCAACCCTATCTTTCTGCCAGCGGGACCCTTTTAACCGCACAGAGTGAACAATTCTTTTACACAGACTTTTTCACCGGTGATATCAAACTTTTCACCTCCTTCGGGCGGAATCAAGAAATCAAAAGTTCCTCATTTGAAAGGATTTATGGATCTGGAGGATTAGTGGCGAGCGGATGTTATTCCCCCACCGAAATCGAAGTTTCCATTCATTCAAAAAGTAATAAAGTGGTGAATGCAGAAATTTTGGTTCCTTATTTGATCCGACACCAAAATGTGGAGCTGATGGTGAATGGTAAAGCAGTCGCCCATGAAGCTCTCAAGGAGAAATTCTTCCCGTTCATCGACTCGGAAGATAAATGGCGGACATTCACCTTTGCAGGGAAAACTATTTCGATCCCGGCGCTGGCCTTGAAAAAGGGATTAAATAAAATCACGCTGAAGGCGGCGCCTGCGAAAATTTTTAATCCGTCCAAAACGCTGGTTTATGACTTTAATTTCTTTGGGAAATCACTCGGCAAATTGCTCGGGGGTGAAGATAAAGTCCATCTCGTTAATATTCGCCGGGATTTTGTGGAAATATTACCACAGGCTGACTTTGCGATATCGACGGATCCAACGTGGAATCCCCAGGGCCGTGAATATGAAGTTTTGGAGCAATTTGTCCAAGGCGGTGGGAAACTCGTCTTATTTTATGAGACAGCCCATAAATCAAATACGCTGAGCAAATTGCTGGGCCTTTCGCTGGATCATACTTGCGGACATCGATGGACACAGGAGCCTCTCAAGACAAAAATCCAGAAAACAAAGTATGCCGGGAAGGCCTTACCATCATCTGTGGAATTTTTGGATGAAGTCCGTTTGAAGGGTGAAGTAGCGGAGGATGTGGAGATTCTTTACACAACAACTGATGATGCGGTTTATTGCACAAAACGCAAAGTCGGGGACGGGGAAGTCCTCTGGATTGCTTCAGGACAATCCTACCTCACCCACCGCGACTTTTTAAAATCAAAGGCCTGGCAGGAATGGTTCATCCAGATTTATCACTCACTTATTAAAGTGTAATGATATAATAATTTAGTGGGTTATTACCCGATATCATGTCTAATGAAAATTTTCGATAAAACATCGACGTAAAAATCAACTAAGGTAACCTTCATCTATGTTAAAAATCCGTATTTTGTCCGTGACATTTATTTGCCTATTATTGGCCGTGAGTTGTTCGAAAAAACAAGAGGATCAGGTAGAAGTTCCAGTCGCCTCTAAAAAAACGCCTCTCTTTTCCCAAGATCAAATCAAAGTAACCATTCCTGCTGGTTACCGTCTTGTGACTGTAGTCGTCGATGATGAGAGTGGGGTACGTGCGCGCAATTTGCTCTCGATGCAGCCTGTCGAGAAATTTGGTGGCACACCCGACTCTGGACAGCCCCAGACATTAACGGTTTCGTGGGATGGAAAAGATGATGATGGAAAACCGGTCCCGGCAGGAATGTATCGTGTGCGTGGCCTCACCCTCGAGGGATTAGATGCACTTTACGAATATAGCTTTTACAATCCTGGCACTCCTGCCTGGCACATGTATCCGAATAGTGCTTGGGGTTCAAACCACGGGGATGGAGTCGGGATCGCCGCTATCTCGGATTCTGCTTCGACGAATTTAGCGGCGGTCGTGTCATTTTCCGCTTCGGAAGGGACTGATTATGCGATTGCCATCGGCAAAGACGGAAAAAAGAAATGGGGACTCTATCAGGCGTGGGGAGCTTCCTGGGCTGTGGCGGTGGACAATGATGTCCTCTATCTGGCGGCACAGAATGGCTTGCGCAGGATGTCTGCGGCTGATGGGAAAGTCATCGGTTGGAAACGCCCCGCGGGTACCATTCCCGAAATCAAGGCGCCGGGCATCATTTATTCCGTCGCGGTCGGCCCTAACGAAGGAGCTTTTTCGATTACCCCCGATGCCAAACAAAAAACGGCGGACATTTGGTTTTTTGACAAGGAAATGGGCAAAACTAATGCCGTGGCTGTTTTAGATAAACCCATGCATTTGGCCTATTCAAACGATGGCACCCTTTATGGAACGGATAAAGAATTCACCAAACTCGTCACGATCGATAAATCAGGAACCCAGACGCCCGTGACGTTGGCTGGTCTCGAAAAGCCGGGTCCTCTGGCTTTCGATAAGGAAGGGAATCTCTATATTCTCGATAGTGGTGCAGATTATCAAATCAAGGTTTATTCCCCCGCTAAAGATCTCATCCGCACCATCGGTGTCAAAGGCGGCGCTAAAAAGGGAGTCCAGTATGACGAGAATGGTTTCTTTAAGCTCTTGGCCCTTTCCGTGGATAACCAAGGCAATATCTGGACCAGCGAAGGCGCGCACCCCCGCCGTCAAGCCCTCTGGGACAAGGACGGTAAACTCCAGAAACAATTTGTCGGAAGCACTTACTACGGTGGATGGAATACCGCGCTCCATAACCAAGATCCCAAACGGGCATTTGTGTGGAATGCCGAACTGGAAGTCGATCCTTCCCAGACGCAGTCCTATAAGATAAAGAAATTCGTCACGAGCAATAAGAAAGAAGGCAGCAAGCTCAATACGGAATTAGGAGGGGTCGGCGTGTGGTTCCACCGAAATGAATTTTTCCGTAGTGATGCCTCCGGCCAACCACATGACTATATGCTTTATACACAATGCGCTTACCCGATTATTTTCCTGGCAAAAAACGGGGATTACCGTCCGGTGGCGGCGATGTGGACGAAGGTGGGGGCTTGGCCTCAAGTGACCCCTTGGAGCCGGCCAGCGGATCCGGAAGGAACGGTGTATGTCTGGAGTGACTTGAATGAGGACGAAGACATCCAGGAAAATGAGGTCGTGGTTATTGAAGGCTCGAAAGGGCGGGGTATTCCCGGGTGGATGTTCCCGATGAGTGCCTCCTTTGATTTTTATAATGGGGGGTTTGCGATTAAACCCACACGGTTCCTGCCCAGCGGAGCACCCGTGTATGAAAAGACCACGATCACCAAACAGGAGTTCAAAGGCCACGATAAAGTCATCGACACCTTGACAAACGATCCGAATAACCGCCCAAAACCGGATCAATTTTATATCCGTATCGGAGACCATCTTTATTCAGGGTACGGCGACTGGCCCACCTACTTTACAGGCAAACATGTCTGGACTGACATGAAAGGTAATGTCGTCGCCACACGCAAAATCTTCGGCGGAGCAGTCCACGGCTCCATGGCCATAGGTCCTGTGCCCCAAGGTGAAATGACGGGTGAACTTTTTATTGCCGGTGCAGCCAAGGTCAATGACGAGGTGGGTGCCGTCATGGCGATCCACGGGAATTATGGACAGGTTTATTTCCTCACAGAAGACGGGATATTCATTTCCAGTATGTTTAAAGATACCCGTGATAATCCTGAAGGTTGGGGCGCGGAAGCCGAACGGGGTAAGTCATGGAAAAATATCAGTATGTACCAGGAATCTTTCTGTGGGTGGTTCGGCAAACAGGATGACAATAAATTCCGTTATACATTTGGCCACACCTCAGGTAACGTCGTGGAAATCACCGGGCTGGATAAAATCAAACGTTTTAATACAGGCTGGGTCGAGATCAAAGCCCCTGCCGACGCACCGGCAAAATAATCAACGACCACCGTCTGGAAAGACGGTGGATTGGTTTTACTCCGCCTGAAAGCTGATTATCGTACTCATTTTAAAGGGGCAAGGGTCGGGAAAGCTCCACTTAATGTGAATAACTTTGTGAATATCCCGTTAAAAAGTCGGAGCAACTTGCTCTTGAGGTCAGGGGTGTGAAACTTATGATTTGAGGATGGCCCAGCAAAGTGTACTCAAACCTGACTTTAATAAAACCGCTCACCCGCAAAATCCTGTCGTCCAGCTCGACCGCCTCCCGCCCCATGCCATCGATGCGGAGAAATGTATCTTAGGCAGTATTTTCCTTAATCCCCGTGACTCCGTGAGCCTCTGCCAGGAACGCCATATCACACAGGATTATTTTTATGATTCAAAGAACCAGTTGATTTTCCAAACCGTCTCCGACATGACCACACTGGACCGTTCCCCCGAGTCCGTGGATCTCGTCACTGTCACCCAAAAGCTCCACGACCGTGGCCAGCTCGATCAAGCCGGGGGGAGCACTTACCTGACAGAAGTCGCTACCTCGGTCGCCACGGCGGCGAACCTCATTTTTTATCTCGATATCCTCCGGGAAAAATATCTTTTACGCCAGATTATCATCAAGGGAACAAGCCTCGTCCAAGAAGCCTACGGGTTACCCGAGGAAGTGGAGAATTTCGTCGATAAGGCGGAGCGTGAGATTCTGCAAATCCGTCAGGATTCACTCAAAGGTAATACCGTAGCCATCCGAGACGCGGTCAATAAAGCCATGATCCAGATCGAGGCGATTTTTGCGGATAAAAAGCCGGTCACCGGCCTGGAAACCGGATTTTATGAAATCGATAAACTCACCGCTGGGCTCCATCCGGGCAACCTCGTTATTGTCGCCGCCCGTCCCGGTATGGGAAAAACCGCATTTGCGCTGAATATTGCTGAACATGCCGCGGTTAATCTCAAACAAGGCGTCGCCATCTTCAGCCTCGAAATGTCCACTGAGGAACTCGTGAAACGTTTTATCTGTTCACGATCCCGGATCAATTTGCGCGATGTACAAACCGGATTCCTCGATCAAGGCAGGGGTGATTTCCAACGGTTAACCATGGCCGCTTCAGAATTCTCCGCTTCCCCGATTTTTATCGATGACTCAGGTGGAATGAAAATCGGCCAGCTCATGGCGATCGCACGCCGGCTCAAGCAGCGCCAAGACATTAAACTCGTGATCGTCGATTATCTCCAGCTTCTCACGAGTGAATCCAAACAAGCCCGGGACAGCCGTCAAAATGAAGTCTCGGAAATTTCCCGTGGACTGAAAGCCTTAGCGAAGGAACTTAACGTGCCCGTCATCGCCCTCTCGCAGCTTAACCGTAATGCTGAAAAAAGTGACAGTAATCGTCCGAAACTCTCCGACCTGCGCGAGTCGGGCTCCATCGAGCAGGATGCCGACGTCGTCATGCTCCTCCTGCGCAAAGAATATTATGCTGAAAATGAAGAGGACCGTGAGAAACTCCGTAACCTCGCCCAAGTCATCATCGCTAAACAACGTAACGGCCCCACCGGCGACATCGACCTCGTCTTCATGAATCAATTCACCCGCTTTGAAAACTCTACGCACAAAGTGCACGACGAAGAAGACGAGTCAGAGCAATATGGCGAGTAAATCCTAGAGTCGCGTTTATGATTTTGTCATAACCCGCATATATTTTTCGATTGTATCTCCCGCTACAATTCTACCCACTCGAAAACACGATGCTCCTGGATTTTAGTGATTAGGGTCGTAAGGAAATTGGTTGTTTTCAAGTATGAGACTGTATTTTTCTCCGCTGTCCTGACTTTGTCGGGCAAGTGAGCCCTGCTTGTGGAGGGGCAGAGTTTCACACGTACATACGGCATTTGGCAACCGGGCCGGTCGCCCTACACAAAATGAGTTTGGACAAACCGTCTCCATGATCTTTCGTGCCTTTCATGTTCTTCGTGGTGCAATTTGCTCATGGTGGATGAAAAAAAGAAAAGTCAGTTCGCAGGTTGCCTGCGGCAATTTGCTCCCCTTGTATTTCACGAGGAGTGACCTGAATCCTGACAAGTACATACTTGTCTTTTTTCGATTTGGTTTATGACAAAAGTCTTAGGTGAATTTCCTAAGACTTTTTCATACACTTATCGAACCTTGCGTATTTTTCTCCGGTAAATGGCACGGGTGAATCCACGATTAAATCATTTCCATGAGATATGGTAGTCAATGATAAGTCGTTATAAGGAGTAATGTTTAAAATAATATTGCCAAAAACTACCGCTTATCGATTTTTTACTACCGCTTATCGATATAATCTTTCCTTTTTAGGAGAGTGAGTTATTTTTTACGTATAGCACTATAAATGAATAAGTTCGGTGTTTTTTCACCGCTTATTTTCTGAGCGGTCTTATGAATGAGAGTTACTCGGTACATACGCTTATTATATTTTGTCCTATTTGTCAGTCTCTGGATAAGCTTTGACCGTATCTATGCACAAGTCTGGGACGGGAGTGCGAGTACTACTTGGAATGATGCCAATAACTGGAATACACCGGTTGCCGTTCCGGGAGCCACGAGTAATGCGATTTTTAATGTGGCCACCGGAAATGACCCGAATTTCACAGCCGCTGCCTCCGTGGGAAGGTTGACATTCACCGGAACAAGCGATGCGGAAATTTTTACAGGAGCTGCCCTGACCATCAATGGGATCAGTGGCATCGGGATCGACAATCAAATTGCCCAGATCCACACATTTAATAATCCCATCGTCGTCGGTGGATCACAAACATGGCAATCAACGGCGGCTGGGGGGGGACTGACTTTCAACAGCACAATCAATCTCAGCAGTTTTAACCTTACATTCGATCCCCAGACACTTACCAGCACCATCGCCTTGAGCACGGGCGCGGGTGATGTCATCAGCGGGACGGGGTCCATGACAAAAAATGGCCTCGGCGCAGTGACTTTAGGTAATGTCGCCAACACCTTCAGTGGCGGATTCACCCTGAACCTCGGAACAGTGAGTATCGCCAACAATGCCTCATTAGGAACCGGGACCGTCACCCTTTCCGGGGGGACATTAACCCCTACGGCGGATTTAACTCTGGCCAATAACCTGACAATCAATGATAATACCACCATTTCCGCCGCAAATAACGTGGATTTGATTTTTTCGAGCAGTACAATCAGTGCCTCGGCCGGAAATACCCTTACGATCAATAACTCCTCAGGTGCAGGCACGATGTCTGTCGGCTTTTCCGGGAGCGGATTTAACTTTGCCTCCGGGATCAATCTCAATAATGCCTTTTCGCAATTCAGGGGTTTGAACACAGCCGGTACCCAGACTTTTAGTGGCCCGATATCGGGCGCTGGAACTGTCTTGCGTAATGCAGCAGGAGGGACAACGGTTCTTTCTGGGAACAACACCTTCTCGGGGGGCACCACCATTACCCTTGGCACATTGGAATCCCAGAGTACGGCGGGCCTAGGCACAGGTAATGTCTCGCTCAATGGCGGCACACTCGCGGTTACGACGGCGAACCAATCGTATAACCAAACCTTCACCGCAAATGCAGCCTCCACGATCAATGTCGCCACAGGGATTACCTTAAGCATCGGGAATGCCGCCAATGACCTCAGGGGTGCCAACGCTCTCACCAAAACGGGGGGAGGGACACTCTTACTGCCGTTTTCAAATAATTACTCCGGACAGTGGACCGTTACGGCAGGCACACTCCAGTCCGCAGCCAATGGGTCCTTAGGGAGGGGCAATATGATTTTAAACGGGGGTACCCTGTCGGCCTCGGCCGTAAACCAATCTTATGACCGCACGATTACGGTTAATGCGGCTTCAGGCATAGATGTGGCCAGCGGGATCAGCCTGAACCTAGGTAATGCCGCTAATGATCTCACCGGTGCCGGAAACCTGAGCAAATCCGGGACAGGCACTCTCATTATCGATCAAGCCAATAACTGGACAGGGGCCATGACCATCAGTAACGGCATCGTTCAAATCGCTAATGCCACCGCGCTGGGAACTGCCGCCGGTGGAGTCAGTGTAATCAGTGGCGCCACATTGCAAATGAGTAATGGCATCACATCAGTAGCGGGGGAAACCTTGACATTAAATGGGACCGGTGCAGGCGGCATCGGGGCGCTCAATAACGGATCGGGAAATAATACGTGGAATGGGAATATGATCTTAGCTTCTGATTCCAGTATAATAAATGATGTAGCCGGAACTACATTGACCTTTCAATCCTACGGACCCACCCGGCGTGACCTGACGAATAACGGTTTTGTCCTCACCATTGACGGGGCGGGGGATGTCCGGTTCAACGGACAAACCACCGGTACGGGCGGGCTAATTAAAAATGGAACAGGAACATTTTTATTAACCGACGGGGGACTCGCTTCATTTTCTTCTTACAGCGGAAATACATTGATTAACTCGGGCACAATGATTCTGGATATGGGTAATACCACGTATTCGCCTTTAGGAGGAACCATGACTGTCGGGGACGGTGTCGGGAGCGATTTATTAATGCTCAGGTGGCGGAACCAATTAAGTGGTACTGCCGACCTTATGATCAAGTCCTCCGGGCGTGTGGAATTAGACGATTTTTATGGCGGCACAAAAAGTCAGACTATCGGACTCCTGCGTATGGAGGGGGGTGGTTTCATCACCAATGATGCGAATTTTAACTTGGTCCTAAACTCAAATGTCGTCCGAGAGATTACAGGGAATACCTCCGCTGTGATTGCCGGTCGACTCGATTTAGGCGGCACCACACGCACATTTTATATCAGCAATAATGCCACAGCTTCCCAAGACATGGTTGTATCGGCCGTCCTCTCTAATGGTTCACTCACCAAAGAAGGAGCCGGGACCCTGACATTATCAAATGCTAATACCTACACCGGTGATACGACGGTCAATGCCGGGGTACTCGAAACAGCCAATAACAGTGCGCTCGGGTCGAGCGGGAGGTTGATCGTCTCTAATGGTGCCATCGTGAGCAACACCTCCACATCCGTCAACGGGGCGGGGATATATTCGGCAGCAAACCGTTCAGTCATTGTTACAGGGAGCGGCTCCACCTGGACAAATCCCGGGATATTGTCTGTCGGTGATTCAACCGCCGGTAATTCATTAACAATCAGTAATGGGGGCACGGTTTATTCTACCAACCTCATCGTGGGATCCACCGTGGCCTCGACTGGGAACTCCGTGGGTATTTCCGGTGGGTCTAGCTCCCTGATCGTGACCAATAGCACAGGCTCCGGACTCATCGATATCCGGCGCGGGACTAATACCCAGGACGGTGGCTTGGTCCTTGTGGATAATCTTTCCGTGACCAATGCCTCAGGGGCTTACCGTTTAAACGGTGGCACTCTCTCGGTGAATGGGAACGCGACAAATAACAACGGCCAACTCTTTTTTGTCGGTAACGGCAGTTCCTCGGCCCTTTATAATTCCGACGGGGGCAGCCATGTCTTTGCTAATGGGTTAGTCATCTCAAATAATGGCACGATGAATATGACGAATAACTCCATCATCGCAAATACCGTCATCGCGGCGGGGGGGAATTTAACCCTCGAAGGGTCCGTCACGAACCAAGGAAGTTTTTTAAACCAAAGCAGTCTCATGTCGGTCAATGTCTCCGAAGCCTCCGGGGATATGTTTTATGTCACCGGGAATATGACGAATTCCGGAACGATAAATCTCAATAATGAAACGGGAGGATCATCTAATCCCACTTTCCAAGGAATCGATTTTGGAGGGACATCATTCACAAACTCGGGAACCATTGTCTGGAATTTTTCCGCCCCTCCATCCGGGGGATTAGGCACACCATTAAATCCCTATCTCGGCGGGATGCGTTCCACAAATAATATTTTTGCTGCCTACCAAAATCCCAGCGGGTTTTTCACAAGCGGGTTTACAGTGACAGGCCTCAACTCTAACCAATATTTGAAGAGTGCCTTCAGTGGTGGATTTTATTATCTCGCCGTGATTCCTGAACCTTCCACTTATGTCCTATTTGCCATCGGACTGGCTGGAATACTCTACCATATAAGATTGAGCCGTAAAAGCGCCCCATTTAAAAACCGTCAGGCCCGATCACAAAGCTAATCATTTCCGCGCTGTCAGCCGTGATCAGACGGTCGGGTAAGGCTCGCCAATCAGCTCTGTCATCGTGGCAAACTCGAAACCTTTTTCGAGTAATCCGTCGAGGATACGCGGCATGGCTTGAGCCGTTTGCTGGTGCATGTCATGGCAAAGGATGATCGAACCACCCCGGGCCTGACCGACAGCACGTTCGACAATCTTGTCTACACCCGGGCGGCTCCAGTCGACGGTATCCACAGACCAATAAGCCACTCCCAAACCCATATCTAAGGCGATCGGGCCTTGTGACTTTTTAAAGGCACCATAAGGGGGGCGGAACCATGCTGGATAAACTCCGAGGGTATTACCGATGATCGACTGGGTTCTGCGGAGCTGGTCGTAAACTTTTGCCGTCGACATGAGGCTGAGATTTGGATGGGTAAAAGTATGGTTAGCCACCTCGTGTCCGGCCGCAGTGACTTCCTTAGCGAGTGCAGGGAATTCTTTGATCCTTTCGCCAATCATGAAAAAAGTGGCTTTGAGTTTGCGGTCTGAGAGGTTTTTCAGGATGGAATCAGTGACTCCAGGGGTCGGGCCGTCATCGAGGGTGAGCGCGATTTTTTTGGAGGTGGATGGGCCGGAATTCACAAAACGAGCTAACACTTTTGTCGGGTCACTGACATCATTAACAGGGGTTTTAACCATTTCTTCTGCACGGGAAATCCGGGGTAGGAATACTGTGCCGGCCGCACCAAACGCGATTGTTTTAAGAAAGTCTGATCGTTTCATAGGTATATGTGGATCAATCCCGGGGTATGGCTCCTGTCACACAAAAGCTGATTAGTCGGAAAAAATCGTAAAGGACGCATTTTGCCCTGATTTATACAAAAATCAACCCCTGATTAGCTAAAAAATATTTTTACTCCCATTTCCCGACGCTGGTTTGATTGTTTTTACTCCCTCGGCTGTACCCAAAAGCAAGGTACTCGCTGGGCTCCGGGCAAAAAGTCCATTACTGACCACACCGGCGATTTGATTAATGCGGCTTTCGAATTCGACAGGATGCGTAATGGACAAACCATGTACGTCCAGAATTAAATTCCCATTATCGGTCGTGAACCCTTCACGTAGGACGGGTATCCCGCCCCATTCCGTTAATTTCCGGGCTACAGCAGCCCTAGCCATCGGGATGACTTCCACAGGGAGGGGAACTCTGCCCAAGACTTCGACCCATTTGCTTTCATCTGCGATACAGATGAATTCCACCGCCACGGAAGAGACGATTTTTTCACGGGTCAAGGCGCCCCCGCCGCCTTTGATCATTTCGAGGGCAGGATTCACCTCATCTGCGCTGTCGATATAAACCGAGAGTTTATCCACATCATTCAAATCAAAAACTCGGATGCCTAGGGCGGCCAAACGTTTTGCACTGGCTTGCGAAGAGGAAACAGCTCCTTGGATACTTTTTTTTATTTCCCCGAGGGCATCGATAAAATAATTAGCCGTGGTCCCAGTGCCCACACCGATGATTGTATCCGTCACTATATATTCCAAGGCCGCTCTGGCCACAGACTTTTTTAATTCATCCTGAGTCATGGTTTTTACCTTTCTGGAATTTTTCCCCCGCTGAAGGGTATGGCGTGAGGGAAATATTTTATAGGCTTGCCTATGGCCACAAGCTGACTTTAATGGGGAGATTATGCAACCCAAATCCATCTTTTCCCTAGCCCTCGCAGCGATTATTCTCATCATCGCCCTCATTATTTTTATGTCCGGTTTTTATGTCATCGACCCGCAGGAACGCGGGGTCAAAGTCACACTCGGAAATATGGATAACGATTTTCTCCGGCCCGGGGCGGGGATGAAGCTGCCCCTGGTCACATCTATCAAAAGGATCAATGTCCAGCAGGATACAAAAGAGCTCACCGCGGAATGTTTCTCCTCGGATCTCCAGCAGATCAATATCAAAGTCAAAGTCCTCTACCGCATCCCGGAAGGTTCTGTCGTCTCCATGGTCAGGGATTATGCCGGGGATCCCTTTGAAAAACTCATCCTCCCCCGTGTCCAAGAAGCCACCAAGGAAGTCACCGCCTTAAAAACCGCGGCGGACATTGTCAAGACCCGCGAACAGATCAAAATCTCCGCCCTCGACGCATCCCGGAAAAAAGTTTCTTCCCTCCTCGTGATCGAAGACCTCGTCATCGAAGACGTCGCCCTGTCTACGGAACTCGAACAAGCCATCGAAGCCAAAATGGTCCAGCAACAAGAAGCCGAAAAAGCCGTTTTCAAAAAACAACAAGCCCAGACCGATGCCGATACCGCCATCATTGCAGCCAAAGGCCAGGCTGAATCCATTCGTATCCAAGGGGAAGCCCTCGAAAAAAATCCCAAACTCGTGGACCTGAAAATGGTCGAGAAATGGAATGGGGTCTCCCCCCAAGTCGTCGGGGCCGGGACCAGTATCATGCTCCCTCTCAAACCCGAGAAAAACTAGGGGGGACAGGGGCGATCCATATTCTCGTGAGCACTTTGCGTGGGGGCCATCCTTTGATTCACTCTCTATGATAAAGGCCAAGGATGCCCGAGTACCCGCATCCTGTCGATCTCCGACGTGTAAGGGAGGCCACGGTTTTTTTACCCTTGGATCACCTGCCCGGGCGCGAGGCGCGGTTTGACTGCCTGGACGAGCTTGCGCTCTTCATCATTGAGTGCAGCCAGCAGGCGCTCGGAGGGGATGTAGTTAAATCGTGTATTACACCAGCTCGGGCAATAACGGTAGAGGAGCACCTTCCGAAATCCGGGATTCTTCCGGGCACTGGAACCATGAGTGATGCCGTCGGTGAAGATCAGCGCATCCCCGGCTTTCAGGCAACACTCGATCATCCCTTCGGCTTCACTGGCGGGTGTGTCGTAATTCGTCACGGTATTACCGCCGTCTTTCTGGCTTTTAAAATAAGGATGGGGTGTCGTCGATTTATGACTGCCGGGAACAACCGTCGTGGGGCCATCCCCCGGGCCGACATCGCTCAGGGCGACAATGATATTGATCTGGCCGACAAACCATTCCGCAGTCTGCGGATGGCGGAAGAGACCGGTCATCCAAGGCATGTGCCCGCCGGAGTGCATACCGATATATCCCCCTTGAGCCCGGACATTTAATAGGCATTCATTCAGGGAAAGGGAACCGAAGTTGCCGATATACCTTTTGACATCGGGATACCATGCTGGACTAGTCAGGAGGTCTTCAAAGACTTTTCCCCCCTCGATGATATTCTGGTAATTGACCCCGTCTTCATTCATGTAGGTCTGGACTTCGACATGGTCGATCCACTGCCCGACTTTGCTTTTGTCTACGGGATGTTCGTTGATCCATTGATTCATCTGCGCAACTTGCTCGGGGCTTACGGCGTTTTTAATCACGCGGTAACCATTCAGGTCAAAGAGGTAATCATTGAGTTCTTGTGTTTCAGGATTTGTGGCCATAGGGGGGGGATAAGAATAAGGGTTTTGTTTTTTGTGACGCGTTTCCGGGTTCAGGTCATTATCGGTAATCGCCCCTAACATACCTCTAGCTTAAAAAATGCGCCTTGTTTCTTTCACCAAAAACAAGCATGATCTCACCGTGTCAAAAAAGTTCAAATATTCGGAGTTTGTCGAGCCCGGCGGGCTTCGTTTTAATATCGGTACCGGGGTGCTCGAATACGCGGCCTTTGACATGCATAACCATGAATTCGCCGAGTTGGTGATTATTTCCGGGGGATCGGCGATCCATGTCACAGCGCAGGAGGAGTATGTCCTGAGTACGGGGGATGTTTTTGTGATTAATCCCAATGTCTCCCACGGCTTCCGCGAGATCAAAAAGCTCAAGCTCTGTAATATCATGTATGACCCATCCTTTTTTATCCCCGCGCAAACACTCAAAAAACTCGCCGGTTACCATGCCCTATTTGTACTGGGTCCCCGCCATCATGCAAAGGGCCACTTTGAAAACCGCCTGCGCCTTTCCCCCCGCCAAATGGCCGAGGTCATTCCCCAAACAGAGCGGATCGGAATGGAATACAGAGAAAAAGCCCCCGGATATGAGTCAGCCATTCAAGGTTATTTCATCACGCTGGTGACTTTCCTCGCACGTGCTTATAGCCGTGAACCCCTCCAAACGGCCAACTCCGTCAACCGCCTATCCAAGGCCGTATCGTTTCTGGAGGAGCATTCACACGAACGCCTCACCTTGGAGCGACTTGCCCGGGAAGCGCACCTTTCGGTGAATCAATTTCTCCGCCTCTTCAGGCAGAATTTCCAGACATCACCGATTGATTATTTGATCCGCCTACGTGTGCGCAAAGCCTGTGACCTGATGCGCCAGACGGACCGCTCGATTACGCAAATTGCTTTTGATGTCGGGTTCTCCGACAGTAATTATTTTTACCGCCAGTTCCGCAAGATCATGGGTGCCAGCGCACGTGATTTCCGGAAAACTGCCGAGGATCTCGGATAAAAAAACACTATCCATCGTTGAAGCTGTCCGGGTCGAGGCATCCGGGCACAAAAAAACCGTCTGCAAATTGCTCTGCAAACGGTTTAATTTTAAAAATCGAACTATGCCATATTAGGCAACATCCGAACTGACTTCGCGGCGAGGGTTGTCACGATTTGACTCTTTAGCCTCGGCTTTGGCACCGCTAACGATCAATCTCCGGCCATCGAATTCACGATTGTGGAGTTTATTCGCTGCGACACGGGCCTCTTCGATACTTTCCATTTCCACAAACCCGAATCCCTTTGAACGGTTACTGGCGCGGTCAATAATGACCTCGGCTGTAATCACCGCCCCGTGCTGGCCAAAAAGCTCTTGAAGCTCTTTTTGACCGGTGTTGTAAGGCAAATTGCCTACATACAAACGGGAACTGTTGATTGGAACTTGGGGCTCTTTATTACCGCCAAAAAGCGATTTGAGCCAAGCCGCCAAACGTTCGATGAAGCTTTTCGGGCGCTTCGGTTTGGGTGAATGGGAGCGTCCATTGCGTGAAGACGAACGACCATTGGAACGCCCTCGCGTCCTATTTCTTGGATTCATGTGAAAGAACATCCTGTTAAGGGTTACCTTAATGCCCAAGAGTAACTGAACCCTTGGGACAAGCGGGCATAATGGGAGCAAATGCAAAGGAATACAAGACTTTTTACGCGGGCACATGGATTCCCCCGGGAATGGCGGGAATCCCTGTATTTTAGCCTGTCTTGGATAAGTCGTTAATCATCTTCTTCGGCAAAGACTTTAGCATTTAATCAATTTACAACTCTGTGCAAATTGCATAAGTTGTTTGCCTAGGAAAACTTATGCCCACAAAAAACGCACAAATCCATTTTGCCAGTGTCGCCAGTGCCATTGCTGATATCCGCGCGGGGAAAATGATTATTGTGACCGATGATTCAGACCGTGAGAATGAGGGGGACCTGGTTATGGCCGCCGACAAGATCACCCCGCAAGCCGTGAATTTTATGGCCACCCACGGGCGTGGTTTGATTTGTGTGCCGCTCACCCATGTCCAAGCCGAGAAACTCAACCTCCCGTCCATGGTCGTGGATAACCGCGAAAGTTTCCGGACCCATTTCACTGTTTCTGTCGATGCCGCCAGAGGAGTCTCTACCGGGATCAGCACTTCCGACCGAGCCAAAACCATTAAAATCCTCTCTAACCCAAAAGCCAAAGCCACCGACCTCGTGCAGCCCGGGCATATTTTTCCGCTGGTAGCTAAATCCGGAGGGGTGCTCCAACGCGCCGGCCATACCGAAGCCAGTGTCGACCTCGCACGGATGGCGGGGTGTGAACCCGCCGGGGTCATCTGCGAAATCCTCAAAAGCAACGGTGAAATGGCCCGCCTGACCGACCTCGTGGCCTTTGCCCGCGAGCATGACCTGAAAATCATTTCTATCGAGGACCTTATTAAATATCGCCGGAAAAAAGAAAAACTCGTCCGCTCAATCGAAGTCATCGACATGCCCACCGACTACGGACTCTTTAAGCTCCATCTCTATGAATCCTCCGTGGATGGCGAACACCATCTGGCTCTGGTCATGGGTAAAATCAATGCGGATAAACCCGTCCTTGTCCGAGTGCACAGCGAATGCCTCACGGGCGACGTTTTTGGTTCACGCCGTTGTGATTGCGGCAGCCAACTCCACAATGCCATGGCCCTGATTGCCAAAAATAAAAATGGGATCCTCCTGTACATGCGTCAGGAGGGGCGCGGCATCGGGTTACCCGCAAAGATCAAAGCTTACAAACTCCAGGAAAAAGGTTACGACACAGTCGAGGCTAACCTCAAACTCGGCTTCCCCGCCGACCTACGCGAATACGGCCTCGGTGCCCAAATCCTCCGGGACCTCGGCGCACGCAAACTCCGGCTCATGACCAATAATCCGAAAAAAGTCATCGGCCTAGACGCCTACGGCCTCGAAATCGTCGAGCAAGTCCCCATCCGCATCAAAGCCCAACGCCACAACCGCAATTACCTCCTCACCAAACGCACTAAAATGGGGCACATGCTCTAACGAGGCCTTTTAGCCTGACTTTGATAGGGCAAGCGGCCCCTCCTACTTGCTATGGATCAGAGTCTCACGCACCATGAACGGCATTTGGCAACCGGGCCGGTCACCCTACACAAAATGAGTTTGGCCATTCCGCCTGTCATCCCTTGTACCTTTCGTGAGCTTCGTGGTGCAATCTGCGCGTGGTTGATGGAAAAAAGACCAAGTCAGTTCGTGGGTTACCTTCAGCATTCAGCAATTTGCTCAAGGGCTACGGTACGCAATGGGATCGCGGGGGGGGTGTGTTCGACAGGGGCAGGAGTTTAGTAGTAGGGACAAAGTGAATTTTGATTGGCCTGTGGGGGCATAGGCCCTACAAATGAGGGGATCATGAAAGTAACACCGGTTTATCTCACCCGTTTGTTTAACCGTTTTGCCGATGCATCAAACCGCCCGGAAGTCGTTCCCTTTGGGGCGGCAGGTCCGAGCCCGCTGCTCATGCCCACGAAACAGCTCAATGCGATTCTCTCGGAAGTCATCCGGAAAGAGCCACTCAAGATATTCACCTACGACGCGCCCCCCGGCCTGCTGCTCATGCGCGAGCAAATTGCGCAGCGTTCACTGACCTGGGGATGCCGTAGCAAATTGCCTGTGGAGGAAATCGTGTCGGCTAATGGTACGATGGAAGCAGTGAACCTCTCCCTGCTCGCGGCTTTCCGCCCGGGTGACTCCATCGCTGTCGAGTCCCCGGTATATTACGGGATTCTCCAAGCCATCGCGGCCCTCGGCATGAAAGCCGTGGAGATCGAGACCGATCCGGTCGAAGGCATGAACCCCGAATCCCTCGAAGCCGCCCTAAAAAAGAAAAAAGTCCGGGGCGCCGTCATTGTATCGAATTTTAATAACCCACTAGGCAGCTGTATCCCCAGGGACAAAAAAAAGCAAATTGTCCAAATGCTCGCCGCCCGCAATTTGCCCCTGATCGAAGACGATATTTACGGGGACCTAAATCATTCCGGCCAACGTCCTGTGGTGGCGAAATCTTTCGACCGCAAGGGTCTCGTCCTGCTGTGTGGCTCCATCTCGAAAACCCTCGCCCCCGGTTACCGCATCGGGTGGGTGGCGGCGGGTCGTTACGCCGAGAGGATCCGTGAACTCAAATTCGTCATGAGTATCGGCAACTGCACGCCGACCCAGATGGCCGTGGCGGAATTCCTGCGCCGTGATCTCTATGATGCTCATCTACGGAAAATCCGCAGTCTCTACGCCGCTCAAGTCGCCCGAGTGCGAGAAGCGGTTTTAAGCGAGTTCCCCAATGGCACAAAAATTTCTCTGCCCCAGGGCGGATTCCTCCTCTGGGTGGAGCTGCCCGGTAAGGTTAATGCCCTGAAACTCCTGGAGAAAGCTCTCGACCAAAATATCTCGCTCATGCCCGGCCCTTATTTTTCACCCACCCGGAAATTTGGGAATTTCCTCCGGTTAAGCTGCGGAAACCCATTTGACACCCGTTTCCAAAAAGCCATCGGCGCCCTAGGCAAATTGCTGCGCTAAGAAATATCCTGCGCTTTACTGCTGGTGGACAGGGGCATCACCGAGGTGGACACTCGGGACGAGGTAATTTTGAACGTAATCGTGGATACACTCTTTGAACGGGGTGACTGCTTGTGAGTAACCGGTGTCGCGGAGTTTGGTCGTATCGGCTTTGGTATAATACTGGTATTTGGAACGCAGGACATCGGGCATTTCCACCATTTCAATGTCGGGCGTCTTCCCGAGGGCCTCAAAGATCGCCGTGGCCAGCTCGACCCAAGTATGGGCTTCACCGGAACCGATATTAAAGAGGCCTCCCGCGCGGGTATTTTCCGCCAAGTCAATGGTCATATTGACGGCATCTTTGACATAATGGAAATCCCTCATTTGTCCACCATCCGGATAATCGGGATGGTAGCTTTTAAAAAGTTTGATCTTCCCGGTCGCAGCAATTTGCTCATAACCTTTGCAGACCATACTGCGCATGTCGCCCTTGTGCCATTCATTAGGCCCGTACACATTAAAATATTTTAGTCCGACAATCTGGTCGATAATGCCTTCGCGGCGTGCAAAGAGGTCAAAGAGGTGTTTGGAATACCCGTACATATTCAGCGGGCGGAGCTGTTCCAGCCCCACATCCGAGTCACTCATGCCGTGTGAACCGTCCCCGTAGGTCGCCGCTGAAGACGCATAAACAAAGCGGACTTCCTTCGACAAAGCCCATTGGGCGAGTTCCTTGGTGAACTCATAATTATTATCAATCAGGTACGAGGCATCTTTTTCCGTGGTGGCCGAGCACGCACCGAGGTGGTACACGGTGGAGAATTCCGCCAAATGGGAATCTTCCGAACGCACCCAGCTACGCAATTTGTCCGCCTCGATATAATCGACAAATTTCAGTGGGGTAAGATTCTTCCACTTTTCATCGGTCTTTAGGTAATCGGCAATGATGATATTATTCGTGCCTCGCCGGTTCAGCTCCCAGACAAGGGCGCTACCAATAAACCCGGCGCCGCCCGTGACAAGGATGCGGCCTTTTTTCGAACGAGTGGATGTGGGACGTGATGACATAGGTGAGGTACTTCAACACAGCCGTGAGAGTTTTCAACTTAATTTTTTGCCGAGGTCGTACCGACACGCAAGCCCAGAGGTGTATTTGGGGAGAGTCCTAGCCCCCTCGATTTATGCTTTTGACTTTTCGATCTCCTGCACAAATTGCTCAAAGAAATATTTTGCATCGTGGGGCCCGGGGGCGGCCTCCGGATGGTATTGCACACTAAATACAGGATGTTTCTTGTGGCGTAACCCTTCACAAGTCTGATCATTGAGATTCACATGGGTGACCTCGACATCCGACTGTGGCAAGGAATCGGAATCAGCGGCGAAACCGTGATTTTGCGCGGTGATCGAAACTTTTTTATTCATCAAATCCATCACGGGTTGGTTAGCGCCGCGGTGGCCGAACTTGAGTTTGAACGTTTTTCCACCAAGGGCGCAGGAAAGGATCTGGTGCCCGAGGCAAATGCCGAAGAGCGGGGTTTTCCCGATCAACTCACGGGCTGTCTGGTGGGCGTAGGTCAATAACTCGGGGTTCCCCGGCCCATTCGACAGGAAGACACCATCAGGTTTCATGGCGAGGACTTCAGCCGCGGGGGTTTTTGCCGGGACGACTGTGACTTTGAGGCCGGCTTGCCTGAGACGGCGCAAAATGTTTTTCTTAATCCCGAAATCATAAGCCACGATCCGGTATTTCGCAGGGGCAAGCTTTTTAAATGTCTCCCTGTTTTCGGTAAAAGTGTCAGGTTCAGCCACTGTCCCATGCACGAGGGTGAATTCCGCAGACTCACGGTCGAGCGGGTCCCATTCGTAAGGAGTTTTACAGGTGACCTCACTGACAAAATCAATCGCGTTATAATCATGTTTTTTTGCGAGGTCGATAGCGGCTTGTTCGGAAATCTTTTCCGTGGTGATGACCCCATTGACCGCACCGCAGGAGCGGAGGTGCTTGGCCAAAGCGCGCGTATCGATTTTCTGGATGCCCGGCACATCGGCCGCTTTGAGGTATTCATCTAAGGACATCACGCTGCGCCAGTTACTATGGACAGGACTCACCTCGCGGACGACAAACCCGGCGACTTGGACCGAGTCACTCTCGGTATCGAGGAGATTGATCCCGTAGTTACCGATTTGCGTATAGGTCATGGTCACGATCTGACCGCGGTAACTGGGGTCGGTCAAAACCTCCTGATACCCCGTCATCGATGTGTTAAAACAAACTTCACCCGGACTTTGCCGGGTTGAACCAAAACTTTCGCCGTGGAATACCTTCCCATCGGCCAGTGCGAGCATTGCTTTCATTAAACGGGGATATTGATAAAGTTTATGTTATTTGAACAGAAGTTTTTTGGAACAATTTGCTTTCGGGGTCGGGTTTTTGATTGTCACCCGAGATTTCTCCCCCGTGATCAAGGAAAAATCTGTGCGAGAAACCGGCCGCCCTAATGCCTGATTTAGTGTCTTACCGTTAATTTCTCCAGACGATTTTACCGGCAACAATCGTGTAGATGGCCCGGCCAGTAAGCTCCCACCCATGGTAAGGGGTATTACGGCCTTTTGACGCAAATTGCGTTTTGTCCACGGTCCATTGGAGGTCGGGATCGATAATGGTCACATCCCCATCAGCCCCAGGGCTCAAATGTCCTTTGTCCAAATGGATCAGCTTGGCGGGCTCGACGGTGAGCATCTCGATCATGCGGTTGATCGAGATGACTTTGGCTTCGACTAATGCCTTCATAAAAAGGGATAATTCGGTTTCGAGGCCGACGATGCCAAAGGGCGCTTGGTCGAACTCCACTTCCTTCTCAAAGCCACAGTGCGGGGCATGGTCACTGGCCAAGATCGTGATGGTCCCGTCGGCGATCCCCGCGAGCAAATCATCAATATCCTGCTGTGAACGCAGGGGCGGATTCATTTTATAATTCGTATCGAAAGACCCGATTGCCTCGTCGGTGAGCGTGATATGGTGGGGGCAGACTTCCCCGCTGATTTTTACCCCGCGTTTGCGGGCCTCACGCATGAGACGCACCGAGCCCGATGCACTGAGGTGTTGGCAGTGGATGTAATGGTCTATTTTTTCTGAGAGCAGGATATTGCGCGCGACGATCATTTCTTCCCCGAGTGCCGGCCAGCCGGGTAGACCCCAGCGCACACTCCACTGGCCTTCATTCATCACCCCGTTACCCACGAGATGGTAGTCCTGACAATGATCCATGATGGGAAGGTCGAACATCTTGGCGTATTCGCTCGCCCGCCGCATCAATTCATTATTCTGTACACAATGCCCGTCATCAGTGATCGCCACGACCCCTGCTTTTTTGAGCGAACCAATCGGGGCCATTTCCTCCCCCGCAATTTGCTTCGTAATCGCGCCGGTCGTGTAAACATTTACGATGGCTTTCTCCCGGGCTTGTTCTTGGATCCAACGGATGACACTCGGGGAATCCGCCACCGGTGAGGTATTTGGCATACAGACGACAGAAGTAAATCCCCCCGCCGCCGCTGACTTTGAACCGGTCTCGATTGTTTCTTTAGACGATTGGCCGGGTTCACGAAAATGCACATGGATATCGATGAGTCCGGGACAAACGATTTTACCCAAGGCATCGATTGATTCAGTTTGGCCATCGGGCTTTTGTCCGGGCATGGCGATTTTCCCGTCGATAATCAAGAGATCCCGGATTTCATCGGTTTGATTCGCCGGGTCGATGATTCTTCCATTTTTAATGAGTAAAGATGACATACTAAACAGTGACTCCTTCCGGGATCTGTGTTTCTTTTAATCCTGATGCACAAAGGAAAAGGACCGCCATACGCACGGCCAGCCCATTGGTGACCTGATCAAGGATCACACTCTGAGGTGAATCAGCGACCTCGCTGTCGATTTCTACACCGCGGTTGATCGGACCAGGATGCATGACCAGGGCCGTGGGTTTGAGCTTGGCAAAACGTTCCTTGGTCAGGCCGAAAAGCGAGGTATATTCACCCGTGCTCGGGAAAAATGTTTTATGCTGGCGCTCATGCTGGATGCGCAAGAGATTCACGCAATCGACTTCACCCAGGATATTTTCAAAGTCATAACGGACTTCTACCCCCATTTTCTCAAATTCCTTCGGCACCAATGTACTCGGGCCTGAGAGGATCACATGCGCCCCGAGTTTGGTCAGTGCCCAGATATTAGATCGTGCCACACGACTGAAAAGAATATCCCCGAGGATCAGGACTTTCAAGCCTTCGATACGCCCGAGCTTTTCACGGATGGTGAAAACATCAAGTAAAGCCTGCGTCGGATGGGAGTGAGCCCCGTCACCGGCATTAATGATGGAGGAACGCAGTCGCTCCGCCAAAAACCGGGCTGATCCTGGTGAACCATGCCGCATCACAATAATATCGGCATTCAATGCCTCGAGGTTTTTTGCGGTGTCCTTCAGCGTTTCCCCTTTGCTGAGGGAGGAGGCTTCTGCATCGATATTTATGATGTCCGCACTGAGACGTTGGGCAGCCAGCTCGAAACTCACCCGCGTGCGGGTACTGGGTTCGATAAAAAGATTCACCAGTGTTTTACCGCGAAGAGCGGGTGTTTTTTTGACCTGGCGGGAACCAACCTCTTTAAAGGCGGTGGCCGTATCGAGGATATGCAGGAGTTCCTCCTTTGAATAATCCTCCAGTGTGATCAAATCTTTACGGTTCCAGATCATAAAGCCATCACCTCCACAGAGTCTTCCCCGTCGATTTCCGTGAATTTCACATTAACCCTTTGTTGAAGCGATGTCGGCACATTTTTACCGACGTAATCGGCTTTAATCGGCAGTTCCCGATGGCCCCGGTCCACGAGGACACATATTGTGATGCGCGCACAACGCCCGAAGTCTAGAAGGGCATTTAAGGCGGCTTGGAAACTCCTGCCGGTATAAATCACATCATCAACCAGGACAATACTGCGGTCCGTTACATCAAAGGGCATGTGGGTAGGTTGGATTTTGGGGATCACGACCTTCTGCCGCAAGTCATCGCGGTGGAGGGTAATGTCCAATGCTCCTACCGGTGGACGGATATTTGTGAATGACTCGATCTTTGTCGCCAGTCTTTGGGCCAAGGGCACCCCGCGTGTCTGGATCCCGACTAGGGCGACTGAGGAGAGTTTATCATGGGTTTCTGCAATTTCGTGGGACATGCGGTAGAGCGCTCTATCAATGGTTTTAGGGTCCATGACGAGTTGTATTTTATCCGGCATAGAAAATACCTTCCGTGATAATGGGGTTTGATAGGAAAAAAGAGGCTGGAGGAGCCTTTAGAGTGTCCGCGTATGGGCGGTTAAAAAAAGTAATAATATTCATTTGTGCCTTACTAATCTCACAGGATCAGTTTAAAGGATGATCATTCGTTTGCCCCAATATTCTTGGTCACAAACTATTTTTTTACTACTTCAACAAATCTACCTGAACGGTCAGTACGCCATTTTGACCTGTATTTGACGATCCAGTCTAATAAAGCTTTCTCAAAGCCGATATCATACCCGACTTTTTCGCTTTCAATCCACTTATGACGTAGGATTTCTTCGCGTTCCGCAAGAAATTCACGATAGAGCGCTGAACTCTTTACTAAGCCGTCTAGGTCAACTTGCTCTGCTACCTGTTCTCTCATAAATTACCCATAATCTAGACTACTCGTTAAAGCTTTGTCAAATGCTATTTATTTTGTTTTCAGCATTTTACATATACTATAGTATTTTTAATATCAACAATTTATGTATAATATTATAGTAATTTAGTAAAAACTATTGAACCAAGGGTTTTAGTAAATCAACTATTTTTTGATTACCTTGTTTTTCTGCTATTTTGATCGCTGTTAAGATATTTTCTTGTTTCCCGAGATAGGCCTTGCCAGCTTTTTTGATCAAGATATTAATAGATTCCACACTGCTATTGGCAGCTGCGTGATCCATAGCTGATAAACCCCTGTAATCTGGTTGTAATACATCAGCCCCAGAATCCACAAGGGCAGCGACGACCTGGGGGTTATTCAAAAACGCGGCCGCAGAAACAACGGATAAGCCCTGGGTTCTTTCACCTATATTTGGATCTGCTCCACCTGCCAAAAGAATGCCGATCGCCGAGGGTTTATTTTGCACGACGGCGAGGAAGAGGGCGGTCCGGCCTTTTTTATCCCGCAGGTTCATATTAGCGTTATAATTTATCAAAGGGACCATGACAGGGTCGATCGCGCTTGATGCGGCGACCATCAGGGGGGTTTGACCCTCCTTTTTTTCTGGAGCATTCACATCGGCTTGGTTATTTAAGAGGAGCTCGACGGTTTTCACGTCACCCCGCATGCAAGCCCAGAGCAGGGGAGTCGCACCTTCATCATCATACTGGTTTATTTTATATCGGAGTTTATCCCCAAAGACTTCGAGCTGGGGGTCGATCTTCTCATTTACATTTTTTAAAGGAATCCTCTCATTAATGAGTTCTTCGATCGATTGGGAATCCGCGTATTTGATCGCCGAGAAAAAATTAATGATATTTTTTGCGCCGGCTTGCCTGAGGAACCGGTAAATAGGGACATTTTTATTGTCCAGAGCAAGCCTGATGGCACTTTGACCTTTAGCATTCTGGTAGTTAATATTCACACCACTTTCGACCAATAACCGCACCTTGTCATAATCCCCCCTCTCAGCCATGATCATGAGTGGGGTATAATCTTTGGCATCCACTTCGTTTGGATTCACCTTGGCCTTAAAAAAGAGGTCAATGGCCCGCTTATCATTGCGTTCAACCGCCCAGAGAAAGTTATGGGGTGAAAATTGAATTCCCATTTTAGTGAGCTCATCCATTGCCCATTGGGGGCTTTGCCTGTAATGATAATATCCCGTTGCTTTCCACACTCCGAAACCAACGAGGGATAAAACAGCGATGATCGTAATCCAAAACCATTTTTTGGTGAATTCAGGAAAAGCATCGGTAAATGAATCATACCAAAGAATAAATCGGTCATTTAATGAGTTATCTTTGGGACGCCCCGGGATATGGGGGGCTGGATGGACTTTATCTCCTTGGGCAGGAATGACGGCCTCAGATGAATAATTTTTTTTCGGCAAATTCTCCATCATCGGATGGGACGTGGGCGAGTGAATGCCCGGGCCAGGAGCCGGACGTGAAAAGGGAGCAGGGGGATGAGGCATCTTTTTCTGTGCAGCCCGCATCGCCGCCTCTTCAGCCGCACGTTGCTCCATCTGTTTTTGTAGGTAGAGGGGTAATATACCCGTCAATTTGCGTTTTTTACCTGGCGGCACCATACCCGGCTTCCGGGAGGGATTCTGTTTCGGATGATTTTGAGGAAAGTCAGATGCCATAAATTTAATTTAAATTCCAAATGACATTATTGCGAAATTTTTTCCAGATAATCGATCACATTGCTTTTCCCACTATCGCGGGCAATACGCAAAGCGCTCTGGGTGAGTTTTTTATTCTCCGTATAAATCGCTGATGATTTATCCCAGAGTATTTCGATGGCGTCTTTGTTTCCGGCATAAGCCGCCCAATCCATGGCGGAAAGGCCTTGGAAATCCTCCTTACTTACGTCGGCCCCGGCATCAATGAGTGCTGCCAAAATCGATATCCGGTTCATATAAGCAGCGATTGAGACCGCTGTGATGCCACTTTTACTTTCACGCACATCAGGATCAGCCCCGGCTTTAAGTAATTTATTTACCACCGCCGGGTGGTTGCGCACGATCCCATAAAAAAGGGCACTTTTTCCTTCCGCATCCCTTGCATTCAAATCGGCTTGGAAAAAGATAAAACGCTGGATCGCCGCCTCATTACCAGCTATGGCCGCAACAATCACCGGGGTTTGTTGGAATTTTGTTTCGATCGCATCAATATTTGCCCCTTTGTCGACTAATAAATCAATAATCTCGGGGTCCCCGCGTGCGGCTGCCCAGTGGATGGGTTCCATCCCTTCCATATCTTTTTGGCGGATATTGTAACGTAAAAAATCATTTTCCATGATCATTTCATGGGGTACTTTCCAGCGCCCCATATCATTGGATTGAAGCGGATATTTTTTCTCAAGGAGCTTTTCTAATAATCCTTTATCCGCAAACCGGATCATCGTATTGAAATTTATAATCGTATTCGTCGCACCGGCACTATAAAGAAGGTTAAAAATAGGCAGGGAGTTTTTTTCGGTGGCGAGTTCCAGCGCCGTTTTGCCAGTTTTATCTATGATATTTATGTCGACCCCTTTATTCACTAATAACTGGGACAAACTAAAATTGTCAGCCTCAATCGCAGCCCAGAGAGGGTGGACTCCGGCACTATCGCGGGAACGGAAGTTCACATTAGCTTTGAAAAATAGGTTAAATATCTCATCCTTCTCACGTTTTCGGATGGCTTTATTTAAATCATCTGTTGTGACATGGTACCCTTTTTCCTTCAGTTGCATGATGGCATAGGCTGGTGAACGCAAATAATAATAAGTCCGAGATAACCACCATCCCCCGTAGGCTAATCCCATAATCAAAATAAGGTTCAACAACCAAAACCACCACTTTTTTGTTTCAGGTAACATGTCTAATAATGTAACGTATGTATCCTCCGCAGATTCAAGAAACTGGTGGAATCGAATTTTTAAATATAAAATAATCGAATTTTGATCGCGCGACATACTGTCTTTGGAAAAAGTGTATCCACGTTAATGAAAAAAATTATTCATTACGAGGAATCATATCATTTCCTTTTAAATCCAAAGCCTCAAAATTTCAATTCATAGAAAAATAAAAAATCCGGTGATGAGCGTGAACCCATAAACCGGATTATTCATGAAATATTAATCGTATTAACGAGGTCTATGCGGGTTGGCGCATCGGCATGATGACGTAGAGGAAAGGTTCATCATTACGGATGACTCCGGGACTGAGTTCATCGATAAGGTCGATGGTGATGGTGTCACTATCCAGGTTACGCAGAGGATCCAGCAGGAAAAACGGGTTAAAGGCGATGGTCAGATCTTTCCCTTTATAATCCACTGCGAGGGATTCACGGGATTCCCCGACCTCGGGGGTGATCGTGGAGATGGTGAGGTTATTCTTATTAAAATTTAGCTTAATCGAATTCGACTTGTCATTAGCAAGAATGGCGACGCGGTGGACAGCAGCCATAAAGACCTCGCGTTCGACCGGCACACGTTCCTTGGGTTCAGGTGGGATGACCTGACGAAAATTCGGATAATTACCTTCGATTAATTTGCTGACGAGGGTGGTTTTGCCGACATGGAAAGAAATTTGATTTTCAGAAACGTTAATCAGGACTTCATCATCTTTGTCGCTCAACAAGCGGCCAAGTTCATTCACCGCTTTTGTGGGAAGGATATAGTCGCCTTCATGGCTTTCGGGGAATTCAAGTTCCTTATCAGCGAGAGCCAAACGTCTGCCATCCGTGGAGACCATTGTGAGTTTTCCCCCTTTAAAGCTCAAGAGCACCCCGTTAAGCACGTAGCGGGTCTCGTCTGTGGAGATGGCGTAACTCGTACGGGAAAGCATCGTCTTGAAGGCTTTCTGTTCGATCTTGTAACTCTTCGATCCTTCGACCTTTGGAAACGGAGGAAATTCATCAGCGACAATACCGTGGATGCGGAAGAAGGATGAACCGCATTTGATTGTCACAGCGGATTTATCATCTTTTTCGATGAGGATATCCTGATTGGGTAATTCACGGATGATACTAAAAAGACGTCTGACCGGTAACGTCAAAGAACCGGCACTACTGATATCTGCTTCGACAGAACAGCGCACACCCAGATCAAGATCAGTCGTGGTGAGCTCGAGTGTGTTATTTAACGCGGAGATCAGGACATTAGACAAAATGGGAAGTGTTGTCTTTGTGCTGACCACGCTTTGGACTTTTTGGAGCCCTTCGATAAAAGCATCTTTTGTGACGGTAAATTTCATAGTTATTAACGGTCTTATAATTAATCAATTATTTAAAACAAGATATTCAGTAACCTTAGGGTCGTGAATAACTTGAACTCGCCGGATGATGGCTTGTCTCTGTGCAAGTTACAATCATTTTTGTAAGTGAATAAATATGGGAATAAACCTGCGCATTTCTTTGAGGAGGAGTCAGGGGGGGTACTTTAACAGGGTTATACACAGTTATTCAGACTTGTTGGTGGGGTTATTCACGTTCCAGTTTATAGACCAAGGACTGGATAGATTGGCGGATTTCACTGTCTTGATCCATACGATCTTTAATCGTTTTGCATGCATGAATAACGGTACCATGATCACGGCCGCCAAAGAGGTCACCGATTTCCGTCAGGGACACCTGGGTGAGTTCCCGAGATAAATACATAGCGATCTGCCGTGGAAAAGCGATGTGAGCGGGGCGTTTTTTGCTGGTCAGGTCGGAAATACGGATATCAAAGCGTTCAGCGACTTTCTTTTGGATAATATCCACACTAACACTCTTTTTCTGTTCTTTTTCGAGTAAATCTTTCAGCAGGATTTCGACGGCTTCGGTCGTCAGCGGCCCGTTATTGAGTGAACTATGCACACCAAGGCGGATCAAGGCTCCTTCGAGGCGGCGGATATTTGACTGGATACGTTCTGCCAGAAAACGGAAGATTTCATCGGGGAGCTTGATATGGTGCAGATCAGCTTTCCGGCGGATAATGGCTTCGCGGGTCTCGGTGTCCGGTATATTCATCTCGGCGGACATACCCCATTCGAAGCGTGAAATCAGGCGTTTTTCGAGGTTGGCCACTTCGCTGGCGGGCCGGTCGCAGGTCAGGACAATTTGTTTATGCCCATCTTTTAAAGAATTAAATGTGTGGAAGAATTCTTCTTGGGAACGGTCTTTTCCGGCAAAAAACTGGATGTCATCGATCAAAAGCACATCGGCGGAACGGTATTTCTTCCGGAATTTCACCATGATATTATTCTGCATGGCCTCGATGAATTCATTCACAAACTTTTCAGAGGTGATGTAAACAACCTTCGCGTGCGGTCTTTTTTCCAGGATAGCATTCCCAATCGCGTGCATGAGATGGGTTTTACCCAGACCGACACCTCCATGAATAAAGAGTGGATTATACGTCGTGGCAGGTGCTTTCGCCACTCCGATGGCAGCCGCACGCGCAAAACGGTTCCCCTCCCCTTCGACGAAAGTAGTAAAACTGTACTGTTCATTCAAGGGATTTTCGCGGGGAATGGAAGAGTCGCGCAATTTGCTCGAATCAGCCCTTTTCCTTGTGGGTAAAGGCAAAACAGAAGAGGAAGCGCTTTGATTGGCCACTGCGTCGGTGGAGGAACCGGCCACGGCCTGAGTGCGCAAGGAGATTTTGAGTTTCACCGAAATGGGTTCCTCGGCTGCGGCGAGCACGGATTGCTTAAGGATCTGGAGGTAATTATCTTCGATCCAGAAAAGATGCATGCTGTCAGGCACGCCAAGGGTAAGGCAATCATTTTCTAAAGATAAAGGCTTGATCGAAGCAAACCACAAGTTAAAGAGGTTTTCATTGAGTTGCCCACGGATGTGAACTTTTGTAGAATTCCAAATTTCTTCTAATGACACCATAATTTAGTACTTATTCACACTCGTTAAATTGTTACCCCAGACATCCGCTCAAAAACTAAGTCAATTGTGTTACACTAACAAGGGTTTTTGGCGTATTTATACATTTTTATGTAATTTATTGAACTGTAGGCATTTATATTATTATTCAGCCTAGGTGATTTTCACATGTTTCATGTCAAAATTCTGTTCCTACTGGGACTCTATTTTCTAAACACCGTTTATGCCCCTGAAAAGAGAAACTTACTCACAAGTTATTCACATTTCTACAAGTTTACTGATTTTCAGCTATTTAGATAACTTTTTCTCAGCGAATTTTTTTTTACTTTCGAGTCCTGATCGGTTCAAAGCGGCGAACCTTAGCTGGTTCATTTTCGTTCATTTTTGAGATCTGCTCACGGGCCCATGAACGGAAGTGTAGCTGGGCTTGCAGGGACTTCTGACCCTTAGCTGGTTGGAGCCTGATATAGGTGCCGTCAGCTTTAAGTTCACGGGCTTTGATATTGTCGCTGAGGTAAGCCGGGATGATCTCATTTTTGATCTGGCCGGCGAGTTGTTCATTTTCGACGGGGAAAACCAGCTCGACGCGGCGGTATAAATTCCGAGGCATGAGGTCGGCACTGCCGAGGTATACCAAGGGAGCCCCCCCGTTTTCAAAGTAGTAAATGCGGCTGTGCTCTAGGAAACGCCCGACAATACTGATGACGCGGATATTTTCGCTGACACCGGCGATCCCGGGTCGCAGACAGCACACCCCGCGGATAATCAGGTCGATTTTTACCCCTGCGCAACTTGCTTCATAGAGGAGCTTGATAAAATGTTCGCACACGATGGAGTTTACCTTGATCGTGATTTTTGACGGTAACCCCTTCTTGGCATTAGCGATCTCGTTCTCGATCAAGATGCTGAGTTTATTTGCCAAGTCATATGGGGCCACGAGCAATTTGCGGAACTCCGGATAATCGGAGAGCCCGGTGAGGGAATTAAATAACTGGGCGACCTCGGAGCAAATTGTTTCATTGGCCGTCAGCAGGCTCATATCCGTGTAAAGCCGGGCGGTTTTGGGATTATAATTACCCGTGCCCAGATGCACGTAACGCCGGATCATGTCCCCGTCACGGCGGACGATGAGCATACATTTGCAGTGGACCTTTAACCCCACGACCCCGTAAACGACATGAACCCCAGCTTCTTCAAGCAAGCGGGCCCAGTGGATATTATTTTCCTCATCAAAACGTGCTTTCAGCTCGACGAGCGCAGTGACTTGTTTCCCATTATTGGCGGCGGCAATCAAGGCTTTCACGATCGCCGAGTCCCCGCTTGTGCGGTAAAGGGTCATCTTAATGGCGAGTACAGCAGGATCAGCTGCGGCTTGGACGATGAAATCAACCACCGTATCGAAATTTTCGTAAGGATGATGCAGCAGGATATCTTCCTTTTTTAAGACGCTGAATGCTTCAGCCCCCGGCGGCAGGTCGAGATCGTAGCTCGGGACAAAGGGCCTGTCTTTGAGTAAGGGAAATTGGTCATTGGTACATAGCTGCATCAGGTGCTGGACATTGATCGGCCCGTCGATGCGGTAAAGATCCATTTGTTCCAAATGCAGATTCTCCAAGAGGAATTGCTCCATCTCATGCGGGCAATCAATCTGGACTTCCAGACGCACTGCATTACCGCGGTTACGCTTGCGCAAATTGCTCTCGATGGTGCGCAGGAGGTTTTCCTCTTCTTCCGCGTCGATGTAGAGGTCACTATTACGCGTCACTCGGAAGCTGTAGGCACCTTCCACCCTCAGGCCGGGGAAAAGCTCTTGTACATGGATCTTGATCAATTTGCTCAGGGCGATGAATTCCGTGCGCCCTTCCTTTTCATTTTTCGGTGGTAACTGGATCAACCGCGGCAAAATGCGCGGGAGCTGCACCACCGCGTGGAATTCCCCGCCTCCAGCACGTTCACTCTTACACAGTTTCACGATGATATAATGAGCTTTATTCAGCACCTGCGGGAAAGGATGGCTCGCATCAATGGCCAATGGGGTGAGAACAGGGAAAACTTGTTCGACAAAATACTTCTGCGCCCAGGCTTTATCAGTTCCTTTAAGCTGGTCGGCCTCGGGGAAGTTGATTCCCTCCTTAGTCAATGCCGGGTGGAGGTCTTCATTCCATAACTGGGATTGTTCGGCGACGAGTTCACGAGTGCGTTTCTGGATCGCACTGAAAATCTGGGAGGAGCTCATACCGTCCGGCCCGATATCGCTGTATTCATTTTCGATCTGCTGCTTGATCCCTGACACCCGGATCTCGAAGAATTCGTCGAGGTTCGAGCTGAAAATGCAGAGGAATTTGACGCGTTCCAACAAAGGTTGCGCCTTGTCCTGGGCCTCCTCCAGCACTCGGCCGTTAAATTCAAGCCAGCTTAGTTCACGATTAATGTAAAGTTCGGGTAGGGAAAAGTCTTCGCTCATGGGGATTAGTGACTATATCAGGCTTTTGCTCCGGAGCAAGTCAACGTATGTGACAAACTCGTGTGTGCTCATTCCTCGTCGCTCGGATAACCTATTTTTGCCACGTGGTGGATAAAATGTTCCACGTGGAACATTTCTCACAGCCCCCTGGGCAAGCATTGACCCTTTTGTGAGTAGTTAATGAAGTCTCAATTCCTTTCAAATCCAGAGAAGAAGAGACTTTATTCAGTGTTCTGAGGTATGGACTCAGGGCTTATTTCCACCCCTCCCCCACTCCCTCTTTTGAGGTAAACACTCACAAGAGAGATGTCGCTAGGAGTAATCCCCGAGATGCGGGAGGCTTGGCCTAGGGTCAGCGGGCTGATCTTGGTGAGTTTTTGAACCGCCTCTTTCCGGAGGCCTTTGATCCCGTCATAAGTGAAAGATGCTGGGATTTGTTTAGATTCCATCTTCTTAAACCGGGCGATTTCTTCATTCTGGCGGGTGACATAACCTTCATATTTGATATCAATCTCGATCTGTTCCTTCACCGAATCAGGTAAAGACTGGAATTCCTCAGGCAAATCTTTGAACTTAATCTCCGGGCGCCGGAGGACTTGCGCCCAGCTATTCTGTCCCGTATAGGTCTTGAGCAATTTGCGTTTGGTCAGTTCGATCACGTCTTGTTTTTCTTTGACCCGTGTAAAGTCTGTCTCCGAGATCATTCCTGCCGCCCGCGCCTTTTCGTACAGGCGTAAGTCCGCATTGTCCTGCCGCAGATGCAGTCGATATTCCGCCCGGGAGGTGAACATCCGATAAGGTTCATTTGTCCCCTTGGTCACGAGGTCATCGACCAAGACACCGATATACGCCTCGGAGCGGTCGAGGATCAGGGGCTCTTTGCCCAGGATTTTTAATGCGGCATTTGCCCCGGCGATAAGGCCCTGGCCCGCGGCCTCCTCATACCCGGACGTGCCATTTATCTGTCCGGCAAAATAAAGGTGCTCTACCTTTTTGGTTTCAAATGTCGGATAAAGCTGGGTCGGCGGGCAATAATCGTACTCCACCGCATACCCCGGTCGCACAATCTCGGCATTCTCTAGCCCCGAAATACTCCGGATAAAAGCAATTTGCACCTCCAAAGGGAGGCTGGTGGAACATCCATTCACATACAGCTCATGTGTGTGGCGGCCCTCGGGTTCGATAAAAACCTGATGCCTTTCCTTGTCGGCGAATCGGACAATCTTATCCTCCAACGAGGGGCAATAACGAGGCCCGACCCCTTCGATTATCCCGCAATACATTGGGGATTTGTCTAAATTTGCCTTAATCACATCAGCCGTCTTGGAGTTCGTAAATGTAATCCAACAAGGCATTTGCTCCCGTGGATTCCAGGGAAGTCCTTGGTGATATTGTTCCACGTGGAACATTTTTTTCTCCACGTGGCAATTTGTTGCGTGTTCATCGTCCGACTCCACATTCTGGCGTAACCAACGATATTGGCCGAGGGTGCCTGAATTAAGCCCGCCTAACCAATCCCGTTCAATCGGGTTGGATTCAAAAGGTGTCGGCGGGTTTTTCGGATCTGTCTTGTAGCTGAACCATGGAATCGGTTCATCCCCGTGCTGCACCTCTAAACGGCTGAAATCCACACTCCGAGCATCCAAACGCGGCGGGGTCCCGGTTTTGAAACGTTCCACGAGGAACCCGAGTTCCACAAGTGACCCTGACAAATTTGACGCGGCATCACCCAGACGCCCACCGACTTGATTCTGGAGACCCACGTGCATGAGCCCACGCATAAAGGTTCCAGTCGTAATCACGACAGATTTGCCCAGAAACCGAACACCGAAATTTGTCTCGACTCCGGTTACTTTATCGTTATCGACAAGGATTTTTGAGGGTTGTGCCTGTTTAATTTGGAGGTTTGGTGTATTTTCGACCAGGCCCTTCATAAAAAATTGGTAAGCCTTTTTATCACATTGAGCCCGGGGAGCTTGGACTGATGGACCTTTACGGGTATTCAGCATGCGGAATTGGATCCCGGTGGCATCCGTGCAATAAGCCATAGCCCCGCCGAGTGCATCGATTTCACGAACGATGTGTCCTTTGGCGAGTCCGCCGATAGCCGGGTTACAAGACATCTGACCGATCGTGTCGAGATTCATCGTGAGGAGCAGGGTCGATGCCCCGATCCGGGCACTGGCTAACGCCGCTTCGATCCCGGCATGTCCAGCCCCGACCACGATCACGTCATATTCTGTAGGATAAGTAAACACAAGTCCCCCCACCCTATCACAGCC